>CAZOKA010000193.1:0-5154 GCA_964580265.1 uncultured Rhodobacterales bacterium
CCGGCGGTCGGGCACCGCGCGGCTTTTCAGCCAATCGCCCGATGTCCGCTCAAGGCCACCACCGACCCGTCAGAACCGGGCGCCCTGTGTCAGATGTCGAACCCTAAGGCAATTGGAACAACGCCACATCCTTGCTCGGGATTTCGCAGCGCCAGCCGCGAGCGCGTGCGATATGGCGCATGGTTTCGGCACGGTAGAAGACAACATGCGTCGGGTCTTTGCGGTAATGCCAGTTGGCAAAGGCCGCATCCACGGTCTGGAAACAGGTCATCACGGCCAGCCACCCCCCAGCGCGCAGCATCGCGCCCATCCGGTCGAATTCCTCGGCGGGGGTATGGAAATGCTCGGCGACCTCGGTGCAGGTAATGAAATCGTAGGTTCGTGACAGCACGGCCGGGTCAGGCGCGAAAAACGGGTCGAACAGCGCCACCTCGTGCCCGGCTTCGCCCAGCATGGCCGCCAGTGCCGGGCCGGGGCCACAGCCATAATCCAGCCCGCGCGCCCCCGGCGCCAACCGATCCAACAGCGGATTGGCCAGCCTGGACAGGAAACGCCGGTAGCCGGGATCGTCCACGTCGTTTTCATGGTGCATGTAGTGGGCGTGTTCCTCGGCGGGCGGCAGCAATTGTTGCCGATCACGGAAGGTGGCGGCACAGCGCCCGCAGCGATGATATGTAACTCCGCCAAACTGGCCGAAACGGGCACATCCCCTGCCGTGGCACACGGGACAGGCGGGGGCGTTCATCCCCGCCAGATCCATCCGCCGCCCAAGACCCTGCTGCTGCCGGTCTCATAGAACACGCAGGCCTGCCCCGGCGCGACGCCTTCCTCGGCGGTCAGTAGCTCCACCTCGGCCGTGTCGGGGCCAAGGGGGCGAATGATGGCCTCTCGCGGCGCGCGGGTCGAACGAACCTTGACCGAAACATGCCACTCGGGGCGCGAATCGAACGGCACATCGCCCAGCCAGTTCACTTCGCGCACGGGCACGGTGCGGGTCGCCAGCAGGTCCTTGGGGCCAACGACAACCTGCTTGGCCTCGACATCCAGCTTGACCACGTAAAGCGGCTCGGACAGCCCGCCGATACCAAGGCCGCGCCGCTGCCCGATGGTGTAATGGATCACGCCATCATGCGCACCCAGGTCGCGCCCGTCCACATGCACGATCCGCCCCGGATCGGCCGCGCCGGGGCGAAGCTTCTCGATCACGCCGGCATAGTTCCCGTCGGGAACAAAGCAGATATCCTGGCTGTCGGGCTTGTCCGCAACGCGCAGGCCATAGCGCGCCGCCAGCTCGCGGGTCGCGTCCTTGCTGGGCAGATGCCCGAGCGGGAAGCGCAGGTAATCCAGTTGCTCGGGCGTGGTCGAAAACAGGAAATAGCTCTGGTCGCGCGCAGCATCCGCCGCCGCATGAAGCTCGGGTCCGCTCGGCCCTTCCTTGCGCTGGATATAGTGCCCGGTGGCCATGCAATCGGCCTCGAGATCCTTGGCGGTTTCCAGCAAATCCTTGAACTTGACGCGCTCATTGCAACGGATGCAGGGCACCGGCGTGGCCCCGGCAAGGTAGCTGTCGGCAAACTCGTCGATCACCGCATCGCGAAAGATGTTCTCGTAGTCCAGCACGTAGTGGGGAAACCCCATGTCCTCTGCCACGCGGCGGGCATCGTGGATATCGATCCCGGCGCAGCACGCTCCCTTCTTGGCCAGGGCCGCCCCGTGATCGTATAGCTGAAGTGTCACGCCAACCACGTCATAGCCTTCCTCGGCCAGCTTGGCAGCCACGACGGAACTATCGACGCCGCCCGACATCGCCACGACAACGCGTGTTTCCGACGGGGGCTTTGCGAACCCGAGGGAATTCATTTCGGCTTTCCGGTCCAGTGGCATGGGGGGCTCCA
Source organism: uncultured Rhodobacterales bacterium (assembly GCA_964580265.1). Lineage (GTDB taxonomy): Bacteria > Pseudomonadota > Alphaproteobacteria > Rhodobacterales > Rhodobacteraceae > Sediminimonas. The sequence goes on from CAZOKA010000193.1 coordinate 1,896, forward strand.
ATTCGCAGGTCCGCAGGAATATAGGAAAATCCTATGCAGTCTCAAGCCCGCGTTTCATCTACCGTTAAGGCCGATGCAGCAGATTCCCCCAAACGACAAGGGGAATAGGGTGATGTTTCTAAAAAAAATCGAAGGCAAGCGATCCGTCAACTTGCCAGACGGAACGGTGATGACGCAATCCGATCTGCCGCCCATCGAAACTGTGCGATGGGTCGCCAGCCGAAAGGCGGCGGTCGTCAAGGGGGTGGCATATGGCCTGATCAGCCGCGAAACCGCGTTGCGGCGCTATCGACTCAGCGAAGAGGAGTTCCGCGACTGGATCTCGGCGTATCACGATCACGGCGCCGAGGCGCTGAAGGTGACATGCCTGCAAAAGTATCGACAACCGTGAGTTGCCGACACTAAAGTTTACCTTCGGTAACCTGTGGTTAACCTTTTTTGCCCACGGTTTGGGAAAGGATTGATTAGCGGAGTTTGAAAACATGCGCGTGCTGCTGGTGGAAGACGACCCAACGACGTCGAAAAGCATCGAGATGATGCTGACCCACGCCAACCTCAATGTCTACACGACCGACCTGGGGGAGGAGGGGATCGATCTGGCCAAGCTATACGACTATGACCTGATCCTGCTGGATCTCGGGCTGCCGGACATGAACGGGCACGAGGTGTTGCGCCAGTTGCGGCTGGGGCGCGTCGAAACCCCGATCCTGATCCTGTCGGGTGAAGCCGATACCGAGAACAAGATTCGCGGTTTCGGCTTCGGGGCCGATGACTACATGACCAAACCCTTTCACCGCGAGGAACTGGTTGCGCGAATACATGCCATCGTGCGCCGCTCGCAGGGCCATGCGCAATCCGTGATCCGCACCGGAAAGGTGACGGTGAACCTCGACGCGAAGACGGTCGAGGCGTCGGGCACATCGGTTCACCTGACGGGAAAGGAATACCAGATGCTCGAGTTGCTTTCCCTGCGCAAGGGCACGACCCTGACCAAGGAAATGTTCCTCAATCACCTCTATGGCGGCATGGATGAGCCGGAACTCAAGATCATAGACGTGTTCATCTGCAAGCTGCGCAAGAAGCTCAGCACCGCAACCGGCGGCGACAGCTATATCGAAACGGTTTGGGGGCGTGGCTATGTCCTGCGTGACCCTGATCCGGCAAACGCCGCGGATAGCCACCCGTTGGCGATCGGCGCCTGACCAGTAGTGCCGCGGCAGGTGCGGGGGCGCCCCGTTGCCGGGCATCCGCCACTGGACCTTGAGCGCGCGTCGCCCTATCACTCGGCAAGAGGATAGGGGGAATGCGCGTGACCGCCGATACAGACATCGATGCACTCGACCGGACCCAGGCGCAGGATGAACTTGCGCGGCTATCAGATTTGCTGGACCGCGCCGACGCGGCCTATCACCGCGACGACGCGCCGATCATGTCGGATGCCGAATACGACGCGCTCAAGCGGCGCAACGCGGCCATAGAAGAACGGTTCCCTGACCTCAAGCGCGGCGACAGCCCCAGCGAGCGCGTTGGCGCCGCCCCCGCCGAGGGGTTCGCAAAGGTCACGCACGCCCGGCGCATGATGTCGCTGGGAAATGTCTTTACCGCCGAAGAAGTGCGCGACTTCGACGACTATATCCGCAAATACCTGGGTCTGTCCGCCGAGGCGCCCCTGACCTACACCGCCGAACCCAAGATCGACGGCCTGAGCCTTTCGTTGCGCTATGAAGACGGCAGGCTGATACAGGCCGCCACCCGCGGCGACGGCACCGTTGGCGAGGACGTGACTCGCAATGCCCGCACAATCCGCGATATTCCGACGCGGCTGGAAAATGCCCCCGAGGTTCTCGAGGTGCGCGGCGAGGTATACATGAGCCACGCCGATTTCGCCGCGCTCAACGATCGCCAGCGTGCCGCGGGGGACAAGCTGTTTGCAAATCCGCGCAACGCTGCTGCCGGTTCGCTCAGGCAACTGGATGCCGGGGTGACCCGGCGCCGACCATTGAAATTCTTCGCCTATGGCTGGGGCGAAATCGCGCAAAGCCTTGCAGATACGCAATACCAAAGCTTGCGTGTGCTCGGCCAACTCGGCTTTGTCATCAACGACATGACCCGGCTTTGCGATGGCCCTGACGCCATGCTTGCCCAGTATGACAGGATCGAGGCGGCGCGGGCCGACCTGGGCTATGATATTGACGGCGTGGTCTACAAGGTGGATGACCTCGCCCTTCAGGCACGGCTCGGGTTTCGCTCGACCACGCCTCGATGGGCGATGGCCCACAAATTCCCCGCCGAACTGGCATGGACGCGGCTGGAGCGGATCGAGATCCAGGTTGGCCGTACCGGCGCACTCAGCCCCGTGGCGCGGCTGCACCCCGTCACGGTTGGCGGCGTCGTGGTGTCGAACGCGACGCTCCACAACGAGGATTATATCGCCGGGCACGACTCCGCCGGTGCCCCGATCCGCGAAGGCAAGGATATTCGCGAAGGCGACTGGGTCCAGGTCTATCGTGCGGGCGATGTCATCCCGAAGGTTGCCGATGTCGATCTGTCCCGCCGCCCCGCGGATGCCGTGCCCTACGAGTTTCCCCGCACCTGTCCCGAATGCGGCAGCGCCGCGATCCGCGAGGATGGCGATTCGGCGCGCCGCTGCACCGGGGGGTTGATCTGTCCCGCGCAAGCGGTGGAAAAGCTCAGGCATTTCGTCTCGCGCGCGGCGTTCGACATCGAAGGGCTTGGCGCAAAGCAGGTCGAGCAGTTCTATCGCGACGGCTGGATCAAGGAGCCGGCGGATATATTCACGCTCGAAGATCGCTATGGCCCCGGACAGCCCAGGCAGCTTGGGAATCGCGACGGTTGGGGCACGAAAAGCGCGGCGAACCTGTTTACCGCCATCAACCGGGCCCGCACCATCCCGCTGGAGAGGGTCTTGTTCGCCCTCGGCATCCGCCACGTCGGCGAAGTGGCGGCCAGGACGCTGGCCACGCATTACGGAACCTGGGAAATGTTCATCCGCGCCATGGATGGCGCGGCCGACCAGGACGGGCCGGATTGGCAGGAACTGACCAATATCGACGGGGTCGGCCCGGTAATGGCGCGCGCGCTGGTCACGAGTTTCGCACAGCCCGCCGAACGGGCCAGCATCGACCGGCTTGTCGCCCTGCTCGACATTCAGGAAACCCGCCCGGTCGCCGCCCCCGATAGCCCCCTGTCGGGCAAGACGGTTGTCTTCACCGGCACGCTGGAACGCATGACCCGCGCC
>CAZOKA010000194.1:0-5134 GCA_964580265.1 uncultured Rhodobacterales bacterium
AAACTATATTTGGTTCTCTTTGCAAAACGGGAGGTGACGACAATGCGCACTCAGGTCGCCATTATCGGGGGCGGGCCGGCGGGCCTGCTGCTGTCGCAGTTGCTGCACAAGGCAGGGGTCGAATCGGTCGTTCTGGAGCGGCGCTCGCGCGACTACGTGCTGTCGCGAATCAGGGCCGGGGTTCTGGAAACCGGGCTGGTGGGGTTGATGCAGGAGGCCGGCATCGCCGAGCGGATGGAACGCGAGGGGTTCATCCATGACGGAACCCTCATCGCCAATGGCAACGAACAGTTCCGCGTGGATTTCAAGGCGCTGACCGGCAGCCACGTGATGGTCTATGGACAGACCGAGGTCACGCGCGACCTGTACGAGGCGCGTGATGCGGCGGGCGGGATCATCTTGCATGACTGCTCAGGGGTAAAGCCCCACGACCTGACCACCGATGCGCCCTACATCACCTTTTTCCACGAGGGGGCGGTGCATCGCCTGGATTGCGATTTCGTGGCCGGGTGCGACGGGTTCCACGGCCCCTGCCGGCAGGAAATCCCGTTGTCAGTGCGGCGCGAGTTCGAAAAGGTCTATCCCTTCGGCTGGCTGGGTGTGCTGTCGGAAACGCCGCCGGTGGACCCCGAATTGATCTACTCCAACTCCGAGCGCGGCTTTGCCCTGTGTTCCATGCGCAATGCCAATCTCAGCCGCTATTACATCCAGTGCCAGTTGTCGGACACGCCCGACGACTGGACCGACGACGCGTTCTGGGACGAATTGCGCCGCCGCATCCCCGAAGACGCGGCGGAGCGGCTGGTGACGGGCCCGTCGATCGAGAAATCCATCGCGCCGCTTCGGTCCTTCGTGTGCGAGCCGATGCAATGGGGGCGGATGTTCCTGTGCGGGGACGCGGCGCATATCGTGCCGCCGACAGGGGCAAAGGGCCTCAATACCGCCGCGTCGGACGTGAATTACCTGTGGCGCGCGCTGGTGGCCTGGTACAAGGACGGCGAGCGCGGCGGTATCGACAGCTACTCGGAAACCGCGTTGGCCCGGATATGGAAGGCCGAGCGGTTCAGCTGGTGGATGACGACGCTGCTGCACCGTTTTCCCGAGCAGAGCGAGTTCGACATCCGAATGCAAAACGCCGATATCGCCTATTTGCAAGGCAGTACGGCGGCGCAGACCGCGATGGCGGAAAACTACGTGGGGCTACCATACTGATGCGTATGCTGGAGATCGAAGAGGGCCTGCGCCTGCATGTGCGAGAGGATGGCACGCCGGATGGCGCCCCGGTGGTGTTTGCCAATTCGCTGGGCACCGATTTGCGCCTGTGGGACAAGGTTCTGCCGCTGCTGCCCGAGGGCCTGCGCATCATCCGCTATGACAAGCGCGGTCACGGCCTGTCGGATTGCCCGCGCGGCCCCTACTCGATGGGCGCGCTGGTGCGCGACGCCGAGGCGGTTCTGGATGCGCTGGAGGTGCGCAACTGCCTGTTCGTGGGGCTGAGCATCGGCGGCATGATCGCGCAGGGGTTGGCGGTCAAGCGGATGGACCAGGTGCGCGCGATGGTTCTGTCGAACACCGCCGCCAAGATCGGTCAGCCGGCCATGTGGCAAGACCGGATCAACGCCGTGCAGAAAGATGGGATCGAGGCGCTGGCAGATGGCGTGATGGAGCGGTGGTTTTCCGCGCCCTTCCGCGAGACCCGCGAATTTCACGCGTGGCGCAACATGCTGATCCGCCAACCCGCCGAAGGGTATACCGGGTGCAGCGCAGCGATTTCGGGCACGGATTTTTACACGCCTACATCGGGGCTGCGCCTGCCGACGCTGGGCATCGCTGGCTCCGAAGACGGGTCAACCCCGCCCGACCTGGTGCGCGAAACGGTCGAGTTGATCCCCGGCGCGCGGTTCGAGTTGATCCGCCGGGCGGGGCATTTGCCATGTGTCGAGCAACCCGAAGCATACGCTGCCGTATTGTCGGATTTCATCAGGGAGACGGGCCATGTCTGAGCGTCACGAGAAGGGCATGGAGGTGCGCCGCCGGGTTCTGGGCGACGCGCATGTGGACCGCGCCGAAACCGGCAAGAGCGAGCTGGACGCCCCGTTCCAGGAGTTGATCACCGAGGCCGCCTGGGGCCACGTCTGGGCGCGTGACCGGATCACGCCGCGCGAGCGCTCGATGCTGACCATCGCGCTGCTGGCGGGGCTGGGCAACCTTGACGAGCTGGAGTTGCATATCCGCGCCACCGCCAACACCGGCGCCACCCGCGCCGACGTGATGGAGGCATTGTTGCATGTCGCCATTTACGCAGGCGTGCCGCGCGCCAACACGGCGGTGAAGATCGCCAAGCACATATTCGACGAGATGGAGAACGACGATGGATGACGGCCCCCTGATGCCGCGCCGGCGCGACATGCACCCGGTGCCGTATGATCCCGACTACAAGACCTCGGTCAGCCGCAGCCCGCGCTGGCCGCTGTTGTCGATGGAATCCACCCCGTCCGAGGAAACCGGCCCCCGCTTCGGTGCCTCGCTCCTGGGGCCGCTGGATAACAACCTGATCGTGAACTACTCGGCCGATGGCAGCCCCGCCATCGGCGAGCGCATCCTGATGCACGGCCGGGTTCTGGACGAGATGGGCCGCCCGGTGCCCGATACGCTGATCGAGATATGGCAGGCAAACGCCGGCGGGCGGTATCGCCACGTCAAGGATGGCTACCTTGCGCCATTGGACCCGAATTTCGGCGGTTGCGGGCGCACCATCACCGATGCCGAGGGGCGCTACCAGTTCCTGACCATCCGGCCCGGCGCCTATCCCTGGCCCAACCGCGCCAACGACTGGCGGCCGATGCATATCCATATATCGGTGTTCGGGCACAGCTTCGGACAGCGCCTGATCACGCAGATGTATTTCGAGGGCGATCCGCTGATCGCGCGCTGCCCGATCGCGGCGACGATCAAGGATCGCGGACAGCTTGACCGGCTGGTCGCGCCGCTGGACATGAGCCATGCGCGGCCGCTGGATTTCCTGGCCTACAAGTTCGACATCGTGCTGCGCGGCCGCCGACAGACAATGTTCGAGAACAAGCCGGAGGGCATGTAAAATGGTGCAACCGCTGGACAGGCTGACAGAAACCCCCTCGCAGACCGCCGGGCCTTATGTGCATATCGGCTGCATCCCGTCCTTTGCCGGTGTGCAGGGCGTCTATCCGCAGGATCTGGGCCACAGCCCGATCACGGACGGTGCCAAGGGCCAGATCATCACCATCACCGGCAGCATATTTGACGGCACCGGCTGGGCACTGCGCGACGCGATGATTGAGGCCTGGCAAGCCGACGCAGCGGGCCGGTTCCCGGGGCAGGAGGGCGCCGACCCTGCTGTGACCGGCTTTTGCCGCTTTGCCGCCGACAAGGATAGCGGCCGTTACACCCTGCGCACGGTCAAGCCCGGCGCCACCCCGGCGCGCGGCGGCGGCATGCAGGCCCCGCATATCAGCCTGTGGATCGTGGCGCGCGGCATCAATATCGGGTTGCAGACGCGCATCTATTTCCCCGACGAGGACAACAGCGCCGATCCTCTGCTGTCGCGGATCGAACAGCAGCCGCGCGCCGAAACCCTGATTGCAAAACCGGACGGGGAAGGCCAGTATCGCTTTGACATCCGCCTGCAAGGCGACGGCGAAACGGTATTTCTGGACCTCTGAATGGCTGACTTCCTGCTGATTCACGGATCGTGCCACGGCGCGTGGTGCTGGCGTGACCTGTTGCCCGAATTGCAGGCGCGCGGCCACAATGCCCGCGCCATCGACCTGCCCAGTCACGGCGACGATTCCACGCCCTATTCGCAGGTCATGCTGCATGATTACGCGCAGGCGATCGTCAATGCGATCGACAGCCCCGTGTACCTGGTCGGCCATTCCATGGCCGGCTTTCCGATCACGCTGGCGGCGCAACTGGCGCCCGAAAAGATCACCCGCCTGGTCTACCTGTGCGCCTACGCCGCGCAGGACGGAAAATCGCTGGTGGATATGCGCCTTGAGGCGCCGCGCCAGCCATTGATGCATGCGATCCGCAAGACCGCCGACGGGCTGGCCTTTACAGTGGACCCGGACAAGACGGCCGAGGTGTTCTACCATGACTGCCCCGAGGGAACGGTGGAGTATGCCAATGCGCGGCTGTGCCCGCAGGCCATCGCGCCGCAGGCGACGCCGATCACCCTGGGCCCACGGGCGGCCAGCGTGCCGCGCAGCTATATCCGCTGCGACGATGATCGCACCATCCCCCCCGAGTATCAGCGCACCATGACCGAAGGGTGGCCCGAGGAAGACGTCTACGCCATGCCAACCGGCCATTCGCCCTTTTTCGCCGACCCCGCCGGATTGGCGGATATACTTGACCGCATCGCGAAAGGATAAGCCATGGCCGCCAGCGTCTTCGACAGCAGCCTGTTTTCGCGCCTGTTTCCCACCGGCGAGGCAGGAAGGTTGTTCACCGACAGCGCCGAAATTCGCGCGATGCTGCTGGTCGAGGGGGCGCTGGCCCGCGCGCAGGGAGAAATGGGGCTGATCCCCGAGCCATCGGCGCTCTATATCCACCGCGCCGCGATGGAGGTGCAGATCGATCCGGGCGGATTGGCCAAGGCCACGGGACAGAACGGCGTTTGCGTGCCGGGCCTTGTCGCCGCCTTTCGCGCGGCGGTCGAGGCGCCCGAGCACGCGCAATACATCCACTGGGGCGCGACCAGCCAGGATATCATCGACACCGGGCTGATGCTGCGCCTGCGGCAGTTGCTCGAGCAATGCGAGGGCGCCCTGCACGATGTGCTCAAGGCGCTTGCCGCGCTCGCGGATGGCCATGCCGAAACGCCCATGGCCGCGCGCACCTGGGGGCAAATTGCCACGCCCACCAGTTTCGGGGCCCATGCCGCCCATTGGGGCGCGCCCCTGCTGGCGTTGCTGGAGGAACTGCCGTTCCTGCGGCAAGGCGCGCTGTGGGTCTCGCTATCGGGCGCGGCGGGCACCGCCGGTGCCCTGGGGCCGCAAGCCCCGGAATTGCGCGCCAGGCTGGCCGAGGCGCTGCGCCTGCATGACCCCGCCCGCAGTTGGCACAGCGACCGCACCCCGATCCTGCGGATGGTGGG
>CAZOKA010000195.1:0-5116 GCA_964580265.1 uncultured Rhodobacterales bacterium
ACGGGGCGCAAGATCATCGTCGATACCTATGGCGGCGCGGCCCCGCATGGCGGCGGTGCGTTCTCGGGCAAAGACCCGACCAAGGTGGACCGCTCGGCGGCCTATGCGGCGCGCTACCTGGCCAAGAACGTGGTTGCCGCCGGCATGGCCGAGCGCTGCACCATCCAGCTCAGCTATGCCATTGGCGTGGCGCGGCCGTTGTCGATCTACGCCGACACGCACGGCACCGGCGCGGTGCCACCCGAAAAGATCGAGGCGGCGATCCCCAAGGTGATGGACCTGACGCCCCGGGGCATCCGCGAGCATCTGTCGCTTGACCGGCCGATTTACGCGCGGACCGCGGCCTATGGCCATTTCGGCCGCGCGCCGGACGCCGATGGCGGCTTTAGCTGGGAGCGCACGGACCTGGCGCGGGCGCTGGAAAAAGAGGTCTGAGCGCTCCGGCGTGCTGGCTTCATCTTGCCCGAAATACTCCTGGAGGTTGCGCTGCCGGGTGGGGTGGGCCGGTTATGGCCTGGAGCGGACCTTCAATCTAGCGCCAATGCGCGGAGTCAAGGGCGAAGCCCGCCGCGCATCGCCGGGCCGCCCGTCGCCCCGAAGGGGCGCCGCCAATAGTCGGCACGCCTCTGGCGTGACGGGCACGGCGATTTGGCTGACACCTGCGCAACACACTGAGGTTTTTCGGATTTGGCTGGTATAAAGCGCCTTATCACCAACGCTTGATCGCCGCACCGCGGCCCGTCGATGCGCGGCTCTTTGGCCGGTCGCCTTCAACGTCCGCAACAGGCCCATTCCCGCTGGCACGCCAGCTCAGGTCAGGTGACGAACGTCTGCCCATGTCGCTCAGGAGGGGGGGCCGCGCGCATGCGAATGGGCCGATACATCCTGCGCAGGCCTTGACCGCCGCGCGTCTACGCATAGATTGCTCACAGGCAACAAAAAAATCGGACCATGATCCAGTTTTCCCTCAAATGCGACAAGGAGCACCGCTTCGATAGCTGGTTCCAATCCGCCAGCGCCTTCGACAAGCTCAAGGCGTCGGGCATGGTCACTTGCGCGGTGTGCGGTTCGACCGATGTCGAAAAGGCGCTGATGGCGCCGCGTCTGCATTCCGGGCGCACCGCCGACGCGGAGGAGGCGCCCGAAGCCCCCCAGGAGCGCGAACATCACGGCCCGCTCAGCGCCCCCGCCACCCCCGCCGAACAGGCCATGGCCGAATTGCGCCGCAAGATCGAGGCGCATTCGCACTATGTCGGGCGCGATTTCACCACGCAGGCCCGCGCCATGCACGAGGGCACCGCCCCCACCCGCCCCATCCACGGCGAGGCGAAACCGGACGAGGCGTGCAAGCTGCTTGAAGACGGTGTTCCGGTCCTGCCCCTGCCATTTCGCCCGCGCAACAAGTCCAACTGAAGGGAAAGCCCATGCACGCCGTCATCACCGGCGCCAACCGCGGTATCGGCGCCGCGCTCGATGCCCGCTACCGCACTGCCGGCTGGCAAGTCACCGCAACCGCCCGGCACGGGGCAGAATTCCTGCCCCTCGACGTGACCGATCCGGCGGCGCACCGGGCGATGGCGCACGCCCTTGATGGGCAGGCGGTCGATCTGCTGATCTGCAACGCCGGCACCTACCCGGACAAGCATGAGAGCCTCGCCGATGGCTACCCCGCGCAGATGTGGGCGGATACCTTCGCCGCCAACGTGACCGGCGTGTTCCTGACCGTGCAAACCCTTCTGCCCAACCTGCAAATGGCAACCGCCCCCAAGGTGGCGATCATCGCCTCTCAGATGGGTAGCAGCACGCGCGCGCCCGGCGGCAGCTATATCTACCGCGCCTCCAAGGCCGCCGCGATCAACCTTGGCCGCAACCTGTCCACCGACCTGGCGCAGCTCGGCATTGCCGTGGGCATCTACCACCCCGGCTGGGTGCGCACCGACATGGGCGGCGACAGCGCCGCGATCAGCACCGACCAATCCGCCGATGGCCTGGTGCGGCGCTTCGACGAGCTGTCGCTGGATACCACCGGCCAGTTCCTCACATGGGATGGCCAGGACCACCCGTTTTGACGGACCTGCCCGCCACCCCCGGCGACATCCCCCACGCCTTTGCCGCCGCATGGGCCGCGCGCGACGCCGCAGCGTTGGCCGCCCTGTTCGCCGAGGATGCCGAATTCGTCAACGTGGTCGGCCTGTGGTGGCACGACAGGGCGGCTATCGAACGCGCGCATGATTATGCGCTGCGCAGCTTCTTTGCGGACAGCACCCTCAAACCCGGCGCCATCCGCATCAGGGATATCGCCGGTGGTGCGGCGCTGGTGCAATGCCGCTTTACCCTCATCGGGCAGCGCCTGCCCGGTGGCGCCCCCGCCGGCCCGCGCCGCACGATCCTCAGCTTTGTCGCGCGCGATACCGGCGCCGGCTGGCAGGTTGTCGCCGCGCAGAACACCGATGTCGTGGAGGGCGCCGAAACGCTGGTCCGGGCAGATACCTTGCGCGGCGCCGATTACCGCTGAGTCGCACCGAAGCGTCGCAATCCGCCTTGCCCTTTGCCCCCGCAGGCCCTAAACCCCGCGCAACCTGATAATGGGGGGTCCATGCCCGTTCTCGTGATGAAATTCGGCGGCACCTCGGTCGCCAACCTCGACCGGATCAAGCGCGCCGCCAAACGCGTCGGCGTCGAGGTCGCCAAGGGTTACGACGTGATCGTCATCGTCTCGGCCATGTCGGGCAAGACCAACGAGCTGGTCGGCTGGGTGGACGAGATCTCGCCGCTCTATGACGCGCGCGAATACGATGCGGTGGTGTCGTCGGGGGAAAACATCACCGCCGGGCTGATGGCGCTGACGCTTCAGGAAATGGATGTCCCGGCGCGCAGTTGGCAGGGCTGGCAGGTGCCGCTGAAAACCAACAGTGCCCACTCCGCCGCCCGGATCGAGGACATCCCACCGGACAACATTCGCGCCAAGTTCGACGAGGGAATGCGCGTCGCCGTCGTCGCCGGCTTCCAGGGGATCAGCCCCGAAGGGCGCATCACCACCCTGGGCCGGGGTGGATCGGACACCACCGCCGTGGCCTTCGCCGCCGCGTTCGGGGCCGAGCGGTGCGATATCTACACCGACGTGGACGGCGTCTATACCACCGATCCGCGGATCAGCGCCAAGGCGCGCAAACTCGACAGGATCGCGTTCGAGGAAATGTTGGAGCTGGCCTCGCTCGGGGCCAAGGTTCTGCAAACCCGCTCGGTCGAGCTGGCGATGCGCTACAACGTCAAACTGCGCGTACTCAGCAGTCTCAACGAACAGTCCGACAGCGCCGGAACGCTGGTTTGCGACGAGGAGGAAATCATGGAATCGCGTGTCGTCTCTGGGATCGCCTACAGCCGCGAAGAATCGAAAATGACCCTGGTGTCGGTCGCTGACCGCCCCGGCATCGCCGCCGCCATCTTCGGGCCGCTGTCCGAGGCGGGAGTCAACGTGGACATGATCATTCAGAACATATCCGAGGAGGGGCGCACCGACATGACCTTCTCCTGCCCCACCGACCAGGTGAAGCGCGCCGAAAAGGCCCTCGCCGAGGCCAAGCAAAGCGGCGCCATCAACTATCACGACCTGATCACTGACAGCGATGTCGCCAAGGTCTCGGCGGTTGGGATCGGCATGCGTTCGCAATCGGGCGTGGCCGCCAAGATGTTCAAGACGCTCTCGGATGAAGGGATTAACATCAAGGTCATTGCAACCTCCGAGATAAAAATTTCCGTGCTGATCGACAGGAAATACATGGAACTTGCGGTTCAGGCACTGCATGATGCGTTTGAACTGGAAAAACTGGCCTGATCCCGGACCCACCTTGTAAACTGGGTGTCCGGCGGTTGGCCGGACGTGGGAAATGAAGGCTGGCCAATGCCCGAACAGACGGAATCGGAAAGTCGCAAACTGCTGCGCCGCCTGCGCGCCGCCATGGCCGAGGATAGCGCCGGGCAGGCGCGTCTGAACGACATTACCAGCCTTACCGCCGATTCCATGGGCACCGAGGTGTGCTCGATCTACCTGTTCCGCGACGAGGAAACGCTGGAGTTATGTGCCACCGAGGGCCTGCAACCCGAGGCCGTGCACGAAACCCGGATGCGCCTGGGCGAGGGGCTGGTTGGCCGCGTCGCCCGCAGTGGCCAGCCGGTCAACACCGCCGATGCGCCCTCGGCCCCCGGTTTCCGCTACATGCCCGAAACCGGCGAGGAGCGCTATTCCTCCTTCCTCGGCGTACCGATCCAGCGGCTTGGTGAAAAGCTGGGCGTTCTGGTGGTTCAGTCGAAAGAGGCGCGAGAGTTTTCCGCCGACGAGGTGTATGCGCTGGAAGTGGTCGCCATGGTCCTGGCCGAGATGGCCGAACTGGGCGCGTTCGTGGGCGAAGGCGCAGCGCTGTCGGCACGTCATCAACAGGCGGTGCTGGTGCGCGGCAGCACAGGACAGGAAGGCGCCGCGCAGGGCCATGTCTGGCTGCACGAGCCGCGCGTCGTGGTCACCAACCCGATCGCCGAAGACCCGGCAAAGGAACTTGAGCGCCTGACCGAGGCCGTCGATACCCTGCGCGTCAGCGTCGACCAGATGTTGCAGGGCGCACAGACCGGCGACAAGGAGCAGCTTCAGGTTCTCGAAGCCTACCGCATGTTCGCCAATTCCAAGGGCTGGCTGCGCCGCATGGAAGAGGACATCGGCCGTGGCCTGTCGGCCGAGGCCGCCGCCGAAAAGGAACAATCCACCGCCCGTGCCCGCATGGCCCAGGTCACCGACCCTTACCTGCGCGACCGCCTGCATGACCTGGATGACCTCAGCAACCGGCTGCTGCGTATCCTCACCGGGCAGGGCAACCATACCGGCGCCGAAATGCCCGCCGACCCGATCCTGATCGCGCGCAACATCGGGCCGGGCGAATTGCTTGATTACGGCCGCTCGCTCAAGGGTGTCGTGCTTGAGGAGGGCTCTGTCGGGAGCCACGCTGCCATCGTCGCGCGCGCGCTGGCGATCCCGCTGGTGATCCATGCGGGCAACATCACCACCGAGGCACTGAACGGCGATCACATCCTGATCGACGGCGATCAGGGCATCGTGCACCTGCGC
>CAZOKA010000196.1:0-5111 GCA_964580265.1 uncultured Rhodobacterales bacterium
CGGCGATGGCACGGCTGATGGACCGGCTTTCATCGCACACGCTGGATACCGGCACCGATCATTTTGACCCTTCGACGCTGGCGGTGGTGACCATCGACACGGGCAACCCGGCCACAAACGTGATCCCGGCGCAGACGCGGGCGACGGTCAACATCCGCTTCAACGACACCCATTCCGGCGCATCGCTGAGCGGATGGCTGCGCGATGAGGCTGATCGCGTTGCCGCAGAGTTCGGCGTCAGCGTGGATATCGAGATCAAGATTTCCGGCGAAAGTTTCCTCACCCCGCCGGGCGCCCTGTCCGATCTGGTGGCCGGCGCGGTCGAGGCCGAAACCGGCATGCGCCCGGAGCTGTCCACCACCGGCGGCACGTCGGACGCGCGCTTTATCAAGGATCACTGCCCCGTGGTCGAATTCGGCCTTGTCGGCCAGACCATGCACCAGGTCGATGAGCGGGTCGATATCGACCAGATCAAGCAGCTCAAGGCGGTTTACGGCCGGGTCTTGCGTGATTTCTTCGGCTGACATGCGCCGTCGCCCGCGCCTTGTGGTGATGGTGAAAGAGCCGCGGCCGGGGCGGGTGAAAACCCGGTTGGGCCGCGAGATCGGGCATGTGCCCGCGGTGTGGTGGTTCCGCCACCAGGTCGCCGGGCTGTTGCGGCGTCTGGATGATCCGCGTTGGCAACTCGTGCTGGCGGTGTCACCTGATCATGCCGGGTTGCATAGCCGCACCTGGCCCGCGCACCTGCCGCGCATGGCGCAGGGCGGCGGCGGCCTGGGCGCGCGAATGGCGCGTATCCTGCGCGGCCTGCCGCCGGGACCGGCCTGCATCATCGGCGGCGACATTCCCGGCGTTCGGCCCGCCCACATCGCGCGCGCCTTTGCCGCGCTCGGGCGCAACGATGCGGTGTTTGGCCCGGCGGATGATGGCGGCTTCTGGCTGGTGGGGATGAAACGCACCGCACCGCCGCCCGCGACCTTGTTCCGCTCGGTGCGCTGGTCCAGTGAACATGCGCTGGCCGATAGCATGAAGAGCCTGCCCGACGCGCGAATCGAATTGGTGGACGTGCTGCGCGATGTGGACACTGCCGATGACCTGCCCGCTTTCCGCACTATTTTCGCCAATGACGCCCGTTAGCGCCTGTGTTACTGGAACGCCATGAGCCATATCCCCACCAAGGCGGAGATCCTTCAATGGATCTCCGATAACCCGACCCTCAATTCGAAACGCGACATCGCCAAGGCCTTTGGCATCAAGGGGGCTGCGCGGATCGACCTGAAGCGCGTACTCAAGGAGCTGGAGGCTGAAGGCCACCTGGAAAAGCGTCGCAAGACATATCGCGACCCTGATCGCCTGCCGCCTGTCAGCGTGGTGCAGGTGTCCGGCCAAAGCGGCGATGGCGATCTGTTGGCGCGTCCGCTGGAATGGCAGGGCGAGGGCGTAGAGCCGGTGATCCTGATGATCCCGCGCGCATCCGATCCGGCGCTGGGCGAGGGCGACCGCATCCTTGCCCGCCTGCAAGAGGTCAAGGGCGAGGCGCACCACTACGAGGGGCGCCTGATCCGCCGCATCGGCGCCAATCCGCGCCGTGTGCTGGGCGTGTTCCGCCAAGGTGATGAAGGCGGCCGCATCGTGCCCATCGACAAGGGCGACGGCAAGGAATGGAACGTGCCCGCAGGGGCTACCGCCGGCGCCAAGGATGGCGAGCTGGTCGAGGCCGAACAAAGCGGGCCGCGCGCCCGCATGGGCCTGCCCCGTGCCCGCGTGATCGAGCGTTTGGGCGATCCGTCCGCCCCCAAGGCCGTCAGCCTGATCGCGATTCACCAACACGGCATTCCCGACGCCTTTCCCGACAAGGTGATATCCGAGGCCGACTCGATGAAACCCGCTGGCCTGAATGGACGCGAGGATCTGCGCGATATGCCGTTGATCACCATCGACCCGTGGGATGCGCGTGACCATGACGATGCTTGCTGGGCGCATGCCGATGATGACCCCCGCAACGAAGGTGGGCACGTGATCTGGGTCGCCATCGCCGATGTCGCGCATCACGTCCGGCCCGGCTCGGCGTTGGACCACGAGGCGCGCAAGCGCGGCAATTCCAGTTATTTTCCCGACCGCGTTGTGCCGATGTTGCCTGATCGCCTGTCGGGCGACCTGTGCAGCCTGCACGAGGGCGTTCCGCGTGCCTGTATCGCCGTGCGCATGCAGGTCGATGCGCATGGCAAGAAGATCGGCCACCGTTTCACACGCGGGCTGATGCGTTCGGCGGCGTCGCTTACCTACAAGCAGGCGCAGGATGCCGAGGATGGCAACCCCGATGACAAGACCGCGCCGCTGGTGGCCGAGGTGATGCACCCGCTCTTTGCCGCCTATCGTGCCCTGGCCGAGGCACGCCGCCGCCGGCAGCCCCTCGACCTGGATTTGCCTGAACGAAAGATCGTGCTGAGCGATGCGGGCAAGGTTCTGTCGGTCAATTTCGCCGACCGCCTCGATGCTCACCGGATGATCGAGGAATTCATGGTGCTGGCCAATGTAGCCGCCGCCGAAACCCTGACCGAGAAAAAGTCGCCGCTGCTGTTCCGCGTCCACGAAGAGCCATCGCCGGAAAAGCTCGATGCACTGCGCGAGGTGGCCGAGGCCGCCGGCCTGGTGCTGGCCAAGGGGCAGGTGCTCAAGACGTCGCACCTCAACGCGCTGTTGGCGCAGGCCGAAGGTACCGATCAGGATGAATTGATCAACCTGTCCACCCTGCGCGCCATGACGCAGGCCTATTACAGCCCGGAGAACTTCGGCCATTTCGGGCTGGCCCTTCAGAAATACGCGCATTTCACATCACCGATCCGGCGCTACTCCGACCTGGTCGTGCACCGCGCGCTGATAACCGCGCATGGTTGGGGTGACGACGGGCTGAGTCCCGCGGAGATCGATGAGCTTGAGGCCACCGCCACCCATATCAGCGACACCGAGCGCCGCAGCATGACAGCCGAGCGTGACACGACCGATCGCTACCTCGCGGCGTTCCTGTCCGAGCGCGTGGGTAACGAATTCACCGGCCGAATCAGCGGCATCGCCAAGTTTGGCCTGTTCGTCAAACTGGATGAAACCGGCGCCGACGGGTTGGTGCCGATCCGCACGCTGGGGCAGGAATATTTTCATTTCGACCGCGAGGCCGGCACCCTGATGGGTGCCGACACCGGCCTGACGTTATCGTTGGGTCAGCGTGTTACCGTTCGGTTGACCGAAGCCGCCCCTGTCAGCGGCGGTCTCGCTCTGGAACTGCTCGCGATCGAGGGGGACGAATTGCCGCGCCCCGCACCGGACGGGCCAAAACGGCGGGGCGGGCCAAAACGGCGGGCCGAGGTCAAGGCGAAACGCAAGGCCGACAAGATCAAGCGCAAGGTCAAACGCAAGCGGGGCTGATCCATGGCGTGCCGGACATCGCTCGGCATCAATTCGCGCGCATGTGACAACGCGGCTTCCGAAATCACGAAAATCGCGCTAGTTTACCGCAAAAGACCAAGCACAAAGCGGGGCCGAGCAATGCGATTGACACATATCATACCCACGGCTCTGGCCGTGGTCGTTACTACCAGCGCCTGCGCAGGGCCGATAGAGCGATCCCTGCGCCCCGAGGTGCGTCCAGCCTCAATGCAGGTCAGCCAGCAAGCTGCGCCCGTGCGAGGGGATTTTGCCGGCTGGGTGCGTGATTTTCGCGCCCGCGCCCGCGCCCAAGGCATCCGCGATGACGTGCTAGAGCGGGCATTCGCCGGCGTGCGCTATGACGACGAGGTGATCGCGAAGGATCGCAACCAGTCCGAATTCACCAAGCAGATATGGGATTACCTGGACAGTGCGGCGTCGCCCACCCGCGTTTCCAACGGCAAGGCGGCGTTGCGCAAGCATGGCCGCACACTTCGCGCGATCGAGGCGCGCTATGACGTGGACAAGGAAATCGTCGCCGCAGTCTGGGGACTGGAAAGCGCCTATGGCGCCCGGCGCGGACAGCGCGACGTGATCGCATCGCTGGCCACGCTGGCGCATGATGGCCGTCGCGGTGCGTTCTTTGAAAAGCAACTGATCGCCGCGCTGAAGATCCTGCAATCGGGCGACGTGGCGCCGCGCGACATGCGTGGAAGCTGGGCCGGCGCCATGGGTCATACGCAGTTCATCCCGACCTCCTACTTGGCCTACGCGGTGGATTTCGACGGTGACGGACGGCGCGATATCTGGTCGGACGATCCTGGTGATGCGCTGGCCTCGACGGCGGCCTACCTCAAGCGGTTCGGCTGGACCAAAGGACAGCCCTGGGGCGTCGAGGTGCGCCTGCCACAGTCCTTCGATCATTCGCTGGCCCGGCGCGACGTGCGGCGCATGCCGTCCGACTGGGCGTCGCTGGGTGTGCGCGGAATCGACGGAAACCCGGTTCCGAACCACGGGCGTGCGGCCATCCTGCTGCCCGCCGGGGCGCAGGGTGCGGCGTTCATGATCTTTGATAATTTCGCCGTGATCGAGCGCTATAACAAGGCCGATGCCTACGTGATCGGCGTTGGTCACCTGGCTGACCGCCTTGCCGGTGGCCCCCCGATACAGGCAAGCTGGCCGCGCGGCTACAAACCCCTGTCATTCTCCGAGCGCAAGGACATGCAGCGCCGCCTGCGCCGCAAAGGGTTCGACGTGGAAAAAATCGACGGCATCATCGGCCCCAACACCGTCAACGCGATCCGTGCCTACCAGGTGTCGCAGGGCATGACACCCGATGGTTACGCCAGCGAAGACCTTATGCGCCGACTCAAGCGGCGCTGAGCGGTAGGGGCACCGCGTACCGCCTAGGGTATCCGTATTTTGTGGTCGATGGCTTGCTCACGCATGTCGGATTGAAATCGTAATTCACCGTTGACGATCCGTGCAGCAGCTATTCGGACAAAGCCTTCGTTCGATACTGTTCGCGTGGTGCTGAAAATGGCCTTTTGCGGACGTTGGGCTATTGGCTGAAGAGCCGCGCGGTGCCCGACCGCCGGGTGGGCGCAAAAACGTTTGTGGATGGCACTTTATACCCGCCAAATACCTCTGTTTTATCAATCATTTGATACGCCTGCAAAAGCGCCCGC
>CAZOKA010000197.1:0-5091 GCA_964580265.1 uncultured Rhodobacterales bacterium
GGCCGATCGCAAGATCATTCGCGATGAACGCGAAGAGATCGCCGCGCAACTGCGCATCTGGTGCGACGATCAGGCCATTGATGTGATCATCAGTACCGGCGGCACCGGCCTGACCGGCCGCGACGTGACCGTCGAGGCGCACAAGGATGTCTATGAAAAGGAAATCACCGCCTTCGGCACGGTTTTTACCATTGTCAGCATGAACAAGATCGGCACCAGCGCGGTGCAAAGCCGCGCCACGGCAGGTGTGGCGCGCGGCACTTACTTGTTTGCCCTGCCCGGCAGCCCCGGCGCCTGCAAGGATGCCTGGGACGAGATCCTGGCCCCGCAACTCGATTACCGTCACCGCCCCTGCAATTTCGTCGAGATTTTTCCCCGTCTGTCGGAACACGAGCGACGGAAATAGCGCCTACTCGCGTATAACCCCGGCTTGGCAAGCGGTGGCGCGCCCCTAGATCAAGGACTTGGCGGGACGGCTTTGGAAAGGAACACGGGAACATGCGCTTTCTACGCCGTAGCATGACGGGGTTGTTTTTGTTGTCGCTCACGCTGGGTTTGCTGGTGTGGGCAGGGCAGACCGTGCGCGAGGCGGTGCAGGCGCGTATGGATGAAGACCCCCGCGCCGTTCGCGGACAAGAGCGTGTTTTCGCCGTGACATTGCGTCGTGCAACGGCGCAGGAGGCTGTCCCGGTACTCAGCGTCTATGGCGAGGTGCAAAGCCGCCGCACGCTGGAGCTGCGCGCCGCAGTGGGCGGGCGCATCGTGGAAATGGCCGACAATTTCCAGGAAGGTGGCACCGTGCGGGCCGGGCAGGTTCTGGCGCGGGTCGATCCGGCCGATCTGCGCGATGCTCGTGATCGCGCCGAAAACGATCTGGCGGATGCGCGCACCGAAAAGCAAGAGGCCGCCGCAGCACTGGAACTGGCGCGCGAGGATTTGCAAGCCGCCCGCGATCAGGCCGACTTGCAGGAGCGCGCCCTGACGCGCCAGAAGGATTTGCTGGCGCGCGGCGCCGGGACATCGTCTGCGGTCGAAGCGGCGGAGCTGACACTGGGCACGGCAAGACAGGCCGTTCTGAACCGCCGGCAGGCTGTCGTTCAGGCCGAAGCCCGCGTGGCCCGCGCCGCCGCGCAGCTATCACGCGCCCGCCTGGCCCTGGCCGAGGCCGAGCGGCGCCTGTCCGATTCAGTCATCCGGGCCGAATTCGATGGTATGCTTGATGACGTGGCGCTGGAGCGTGGCGGTCGCGTCGCCGCGGGTGAGCGGCTGGCCGACCTGATTGATGGCGCGGCGCTGGAGGTGGCGTTTCGCATGTCCACCACGCAATATGCCCGGCTGCTGGACGAGCAGGGCGAACTCAGGCCGCTGGAGGTACGCGTGCGCATTGTCACCAACGATGACACGCTTGAGGCCTCCGGCATACTTGACCGCGAGAGTGCCGCCGTTGCCGAAGGTCAGACCGGCAGGCTGGTATTTGCCAGGTTGGACGCCGCGCGCGGCCTGAAACCCGGTGATTTTGTCGCGGTCGAAGTGAAGGAGCCGCCACTTTCAAATGTTGTCCGCCTTCCCGCAACGGCCATCAACTCAGCCGAAGAGGTGTTGGTTCTGGGCGAAGATAGTCGTCTTGAGGCGCTATCCGTCAACGTGTTGCGGCGGCAGGGCGATGATGTGTTGCTGCGGGCCGACTCCGCGCTGGTGGGGCGTGACGTGGTAATGCGCCGCTCACCCCTCTTGGGCGCGGGCATCAAGGTGCGGCCACTGCGTGACGACAGTGCTGCGCTACGCTCGGGCGGCAATGCCGGCACAATCAGGCTGACCGATGAACGGCGCGCCCGGCTGATCGCGCAGGTGCGCGGCGACGGCGGCTTGGCCCGCGATGAGAAAGAGCGATTTCTGAGGCAGCTTCAGGCACCTGACGTGCCCCAGGCAACGGTGCGCCACATCGAAGCGCGCTCCGGGGGCTGACCCGATGGCGCGGCAAACCACGGCGGCAGTGGGCGGAATCCTGTCATACTTCACCCGGCACAAGACGCTGGCCAACCTGCTGTTGGTGGTGCTTATCGTCGCCGGTATCGCCGCCGCGCCGCGCATGCGCGCACAGTTTTTTCCCGATGTCGTCGTGGACAATGTCAACGTCAGCATCCTGTGGGAAGGGGCCGGCGCCGAAGACGTGGATGGCGCGATCGTGCAATTGCTCGAACCTGCGCTGTTGGCCGTAGAGGGTGTGGAAAGCAGTTCCAGCACCTCGACCGAGGGACGCGCGAGCATATCGTTGGAATTCGAGCCCGGCTGGGACATGGCCCGCGCCGCCGCCGATGTGCAAGCGGCTGTCGATGTGATTACTACCCTGCCCGAAGAGGCCGAAGAGCCGACGGTGCGACGCGGCGCATGGCGCGACCGCGTTACCGATGTCGTGATTACCGGGCCGGTTGCCGTGGATCAGTTGGGCCGTTTCGCCGACGAGTTCGTCACGCGCCTGTTCGCAGAAGGGGTCACGCGCACCACGATACGCGGTGTCGCCGCGCCCGAGACGGTGGTCGAGGTGCCCTCGGCCCGGCTGATCGCTTATGATGTGACCATTGCGGAAATCGCCACGGCCATCGCGGCCGAAGTCGATACCGCCCCGGCGGGCGATGTGACAGGGGCGGGCGCCCGCGTGCGCACCGGCGTGGAAAAGCGCAGCGCCGATCAGATCGCCGGCATCGCCCTGCGCTCTGCGCCGGACGGAACGATTCTTACCGTGGGTGACGTTGCCGACATCCGTGTCGAGGGTGCGAACCGGGGCCGCGCCTACTTCGTCGGGCCGGACCCGGCAATCTCGGTTCGGGTGGATCGCTCGCAGGCGGGCGACGCCATCGCGATACAGGAGACCGTGGCGCGCGTTGGGGCCGAGCTTGAGGCGACCTTGCCCCCAGAGGTCAGCATTGATCTGATCCGCACCCGCGCCGAGATGATCTCGGACCGTTTGTCGATATTGCTGGACAACGCGGCGCTCGGGTTGGCGCTGGTCGTGGGGCTGTTGTTCCTGTTTCTCAATGCGCGCACGGCGTTCTGGGTCGCGGCAGGGATTCCGGTATCACTGCTGGCGGCGATCGCGCTGATGTACATGGGCGGTTTGACCTTGAACATGGTGTCGTTGTTTGCCCTTATCATCACGCTGGGTATGGTCGTGGACGATGCCATCGTGGTGGGCGAACATGCGGACGCGCGCGTGCGCCGCATGGGCGAGTCCCCCGTGCGCGCCGCCGAGAACGCCGCACGGCGCATGGCCTTGCCGGTGTTTTCGGCCACGCTGACCACGGTAATCGCGTTCTTTGCATTGGTTGCCGTTGGCGGGCGGTTCGGTGATCTGATCGCTGATATTCCGTTCACGGTGATCGCGGTTCTGACTGCATCGCTCGTGGAATGCTTCCTGATCTTGCCCAACCACATGTCTCATGCGCTTGGGCATTCGGCGCGTGAACACTGGTACGATTTTCCCAGCCGCATGGTGAACCGCGGCTTTCGCCTCGTTCGGGAAAACCTTTTCCGTCCGCTGATGCGGCTGGTGATCGTGCTGCGCTATCCGGTTATGGCGCTTGCGGTTCTGCTACTGGCAGTGCAGGTGGCGCAACTGGTGCGCGGTGATGTGCCGTGGCGATTTTTCAACGCGCCCGAACGTGGCAGCGTAACCGGCAATTTCGCCATGCTGGAGGGGGCGAGCCGTGCCGATTCCCTTGCCATGATGCGCGAGATGCAGCGCGCGACCGAGGCTTTGGGCCAGGAATACGAGGCTGAATATGGCCGCAACCCGCTGGCCTATGTCATGGCCGAGGTGGGCGGCAACGCGGGCTTTCCACTGCCGGGTAGCGACACCAAGGATGCTGATCTGCTCGGCGGCATATCGATCGAGTTGATTGACGCCGACCTGCGCCCCTATTCCAGCTTTGCTTTCGTCGGCGATCTGCAAGAAATGGTCGAACGGCATCCCTTGGCCGAAACCGTCAGTTTCCGCGGTTGGCGCTCGGGGCCGGGTGGGGACGCGCTGGATATCGAGTTTTTCGGGGCCAGCGCCGAGACGCTCAAGGCGGCGAGCGAGGCGCTCAAGTCCGAGTTGTCACGCATCCCCGAGGTGTCGGCGGTCGAGGACAACCTTGCCTATGACAAGCGCGAGCTGATCCTGGAGATGACCCCGCAGGGTCGTGCACTCGGGTTCGATATCGATGGGCTTGGCCGGGTGTTGCGGCACCGGCTCAACGGTCTTGAGGCGGCTACATATCCCGATGGCCCGCGCAGCGCCGCGATCCGTGTGCAATTGCCCGAGGACGAGCTGAGCGCCGATTTCATTGACCGTATGCAATTGCGCGCGCCCTCTGGTGCCTATGTCCCGCTGTCCGAAGTGGTCAGCACAAGTAGCAAGTTCGGCTTCTCTACCGTGCGGCGCGAAAACGGGGTGCGGGTGATTTCAGTGACCGGCGATCTGGAACAGGACGATGCCGCCCGTGCGACCGAGATCATGCGCGCGCTGGAAACGGATGTCCTGCCTGCCATCGCCAGCCGCCACCAGGTCGAATGGCGCATGTCGGGCCTGTCCGAGCAGGAAAACGAGTTTCTCGCGGATGCCGCCACCGGCCTGGTTCTTTGCCTGGTGGGAATATACCTCGTGCTGGCCTGGGTCTTTGCCAGTTGGACACGGCCGCTGGTGGTGATGGCAATCATTCCCTTCGGGCTAACCGGCGCGATTTGGGGACATGCCCATTGGGATGTGCCGCTTTCGATGTTCTCGGTCGTCGGGTTGCTGGGTATGACCGGCATAATCATCAACGATTCCATCGTGCTGGTCACCTCGATTGACGAACACGCACGAGAGCGCGGCCTGACACCTGCGATCATTGATGGCGCGGTGGACAGGCTGCGCGCTGTGCTGCTGACCACGCTGACGACGGTGCTTGGGCTGGCGCCGCTGCTCTACGAGCAATCGCAGCAGGCGCAGTTCCTCAAGCCGACGGTGATTACGCTGGTCTACGGGCTGGGCTTCGGCATGGTGCTGGTGCTGCTGGTGGTGCCCGCGATGGTGGCCGCGCAGGCCGATATTGCGCGGCAGATCAATGC
>CAZOKA010000198.1:0-5079 GCA_964580265.1 uncultured Rhodobacterales bacterium
GTCGTCGAGCGGGCCGTCTCGAAAATCGTGAACCCGCTCAACCTGGAGGCCGTCGAGCTGGAGGATGCGGCCAAGGACCTCTTCGACCAGAAGCCCACCCCTGACGCCTCCGACCTGACCCAGCAGCTCGAGCCCCTCCTCAAGCAGCTCGGCGACATCCACACCCGGCTCGAGCAGCGCATCCACTTCAGTACCGGTGGGCCTTTTTCGCCGGTGCCGGTGGGCCTCGGCCGACCGGGGCCGGCGCTGGGATGAGAGTCTGGACTTGACCACGACTGCGGTGAGGCTGACCCCCCTCGGGTCATGCCGAGCCAGGGAAGTCTAAGTCAGCGATGTTCTGAATGCCGACGGTGCTTCAAGCCGGCGGCTCGATCAGCCCACAACCAAGTGACCTGTGGCCGGGCGGAGTGCCGAAGGAAGCGCCGGGCCCGCCTCGAGCGACGTCGGCGAACGACCAGCTTGCAAGACAGTCGAGCTTCGGAGCGGGAGCGGCAGCGCGAGCATCGGCGGCGACGGCGCGAGCAGGAGTCCGCGACGCCGCCGACCTGTCAGGTCGCCGAGGGCTCAACGGCGGTGAAGGGTGGAGGAGAGGAAAGGGTGTCACTGACCGGCTTCGAGCCGAATGTCCCGGAGATCATTGAGGAAAACTCGAAAAATCTGGATACGGTGGTGGAAGGGCTGGACGAGATGTCACTGGCCGGCTTCCGGGTGCAACTTCTTGAGATCATAGAGAAAATCGCGAGAAAAGTTGGTATCGCCGAGGCCAAAAATCCGGCCTGTCACTGGCCGGCTGAATTCTTCAACCATCGAGAATGATTGCACAAAGTCACCCGTCTCCTGGCAAGGATGTCACTGGCCGGCGATGACCGGCTCGGCTCGAAGTGGCATCTAGATCGCCTCAACGACGGCGCCGCCCGATTGGTCGTGCGGCGCCCAGGAGGCGACTCGATGTCCCTGAAGTACCGCGCTGAAGAGGTCTGCAAGGCCGTCGGGGTGAGGCCATGAGCCGCCCTCGGCGAGCCAGAAGGGTGGTGGTGCCCCGGCCGGATCGGATTCGCCGGCTCGACGGTGCCGGAGGCTTCGGCTGGCTCGACGCCCGGCTGATCCGTCAAGGGTGGCTGGAGCGGCTGGGGAGCGAGGAGCTGGCGGTCTACGTCTTCCTGTGTCTCGTCGCCGACCGGCAGGGCGTGAGCTGGTACCGGCGCGATCGGATTCGCGAGGCTCTCGGACTGGGCGAGCGCGCGGTCTGGGAGGCGCTCGAGCGCCTCGAGCAGCTCGACCTGGTGGCCTACCAGCCCTTCCACCGCCACGCGAGCGAGGGTTTTCGCCAGGTGCTCGACCTCCCCGCGCCCGGTCCCCTCCCACGAATCGGCCAGTTGGGGGGTGAGCGATGAGCTCGCTCGGCGCCCCCCGGAGTGATTCGCTGCCACCGACGGTGCTGCCCGAGACCGCGGACATGCCCCGGCTGCAGTGGGTGGAGCCGTCGCGCATCCAGACGCGACTGCGGGGATTGCGAGGCCCACGGCGGCCGTCGGCGGTGAGCCCCCAGGAGCTCTCCCCGCTGCCGTTGCGGGTCGTCGCGGCCGAAAGCGGAGACTTCGAGCTCCTCGACGGCTTCAAGCGCCTGGCGCGCTGGCGTCAGCTCGGCCTGAGCCAGGTGCCGGTGCTGGTGGAGCGACCTCGCTCGTCGGTGGAGCAGAAGGTTGCGCTGCTCGAAGCCAACCGCCCTCCGCGCACGCTCTCGCCGATGGATGAGGCCCGGGTGGTCCGGGAGCTCCGCCGAAGCGAGAAACTTGGTCCGGCCACCATCGCCAACGTCTGCGGTCGCAAGCGGCGCTGGGTCATGCAGCGGCTGACCCTGGCCGAGGAGCTCTGCGAGCCGCTCCAGCGGAAGCTCGACGAGGGCCGGCTCGGGGTTACCCTGGCCCACGCCCTGTGCGGGCTCGCCGACGAAGAGCAGCAGGCGGTCGTCGGTGCCGTCGACCGGCACGGGCTCAAGGGCCAGGAGGCGTTGTCGCTGCTGAGCGCCTATCGCGTGGCCGAGAGCCCGGCCGAGCGCCGTCAGCTCCTGGACGACCCTCTGGAGGTCGTCCGTCCCGCCTCCCGCAGCGTTTCGCCGATGGGCGCGTTGGCCACCCGGCTCGAAGCGCGCCTCGATCGCGTCAGGGACGCCCTCGAGACCATCGACGGCTTCCAGCTCCCCGACCAAGGACTGACCCCGGCCGAGCGCCGCCGACTCGAGGCCGGCCATCGAGCCGTGCTGCTTCAGCTCATGCATTCGGCTCGGAAGATCGCGACAGAGCATCTGGGCATCACCGGTCACAAGGAGGACCACCATGACGATCTCGCACCAGAGACAGAGCACCCCGAACCAGGCGGAGGACTCGCCCTCGACGGCGGCCGAGACGCCCACCGAGACGCGAGCGACGAGGCCGACAGCGACGCCGACGGAGTCCCCACGGGCGACCCCGGCGCCGAAGCAAGCCAACAACCGGCTCCGCACCAAGACCAAGAGAATGGAGGACCTCACCGAGGATCAGCTCGCGGAGATCAGGCGGCTCTACGAGATGAAGTACGGGACCCGCACCATCGCTCAGAAGCTCGGCCTCGGCCGCAAGCTGGTGCGCAACGTGCGCGACAGGCTCGGTCTGAGCCGGCCTCCCGAAGCGTCGCCGAAGACGACCTCCGAGCTCGCGAGCAAGCTCGACCCTTTCCGAGACCAGATAAAAGAAAAAGTGGCCAAGGGCCTGACGACCGCGCGGATTCTGCGCGAGATCAAGAAGCAGGGCTACCAGGGCGGACGCACGATCCTGGCCGACTACGTCCGAACCCTGCGAGTCCAACCGCCTCCGAAAAAGAAGGTCTGGCGGCGCTTCGAGACTCGGCCCGGTGAAGAGACCCAATTTGACTGGTCGCCATACCGTGTCCCCATCGGTGGCGTCGAAAAGGTCGTCCATGCCTTCGCGGCCACTCTGGGATTCTCCCGCAAGACCCACGTGCGCTTCTACCCAGATGAGCGCCAATCCACGCTGCTCGAGGCGCACACATTCGCCTTCGCCGACTTCCAAGGAGTCACCCTCCGTGGGGTCTACGACCGGATGTCCACCGTCGTCCTCGGCACCATCGGCTCCGACCGACGTCCCTTGTGGCACCCTCGCTTCCTGGACTTCGCCAACTTCTACGGCTACGAGCCGTATCTGTGCAAGGTCGCGGACCCCGATCGAAAAGGCAAAGACGAAAGATTTTTCCTTTATCTCGAGCGCGACTTCCTGAAAGGCTCCGAGTTTGACTCTTTCGACGACCTCAATCACAAGGTCCGGCTCTGGCTCGACGAGGTCGCCAACCGCCGCGTCCACGGCACCACCCGCCGCGTCCCGCAGGAAGCGTGGGAGCAGGAGCGCCCGTTGCTCATCGTCCTGCCCGAGTCCCGCTATCCTGCTTACGACGAGGAGCTCCGCAAGGTCGGCCCCGACTCGGTCATCTCCGTCCGCGGCACTCCGTACACCGTCCCCGCGCCGCTGGCTCACCAGACCGTGAGCGTTCATCTCTTCTCCGATCACTTCGAGGTCTGCGACCATCGGGGCCAGGTCGCCTTCTGCCGGGCCTACGTGCCCGAGGCTCAGCGCGGCAAGCTCGTCATCGACCCCCTGCACTACGAGTCGGTCCGCCGACGGACCTCCTTGCCCGGAGGCTCGGTCGCCCAACTCGAAGAGGCACTGCTCACCCGCTTCCCCGGCCTCGACGAGCTCTGCGCTGGCATCAGGCGTCGCATGAAGAGCCTCGCTCACGTCCACCTGCGCGCCCTGTGGCGCTTGGCCGACCGCTACGGCGACGAGGCCTTCGCCGAGGCCGCCGCCCGGGCATCACAGTATCGCCGCTTCGACGCTCAGGCCGTCCGTCGCATCCTCGAGCGCGACCACCCTCTGCCGGACGAGCAGCCCGAGGCGCCGCTGACCGCCGCCGCCCGGGTGCTCGTCGAGCTCGGCGACGTCGATGGGGGCTCGCTGGACGACTACGCACACCTCGATGACCCAGAAGACAACGACACAAACTCCAACAGAAACGGCAGGTGAGGAGCCTTCCCATGCCCAAGAAAAACAATCCTGAAAACTCCAAGGATCCGCTCCTGGAACTTCGCGATATAGCCCAATCCCTTAACCTCACCGCGCTGCGCGATCAGCTCCCCGAGCTGCTCGTCCAGGCCCAGGACAACGAGGTCTCCTACTCGGACTTTGCTCTGGAAATGCTCCGCTTCGAGAACGTCACCCGCCAGAGTCGTCGTCTCACCCGCAACCTCAAACGCTCCGGCCTCCCTGACCGCGTCGAAGGGCTTGATGGCTTCGACTTCTCACTGCGACCACAGCTCGAAGCACGCGTGGTCAAGGAACTGCTCAACTGTCGATGGGTCGAAGAGCACCGCAACATCATCTGCGTCGGCCGTCCGGGGCTGGGTAAAACCCGAGTGCTCGACGCCTTGTCCAGGGCCGCCTGCCTTCAGGGACACACGGTGCTGAAGGTGACCACCGCCGAGATGCTCGAGGACCTTCACGCTTGCCTCGCTGACGGTACATTCCGGCGCGCCTTCCGCCGCTACGAAAAGCCCTCGATCCTCTACTGCGACGAATTTGGCTACGAGCCCTTCGACGCCGAGGCCACCAAGTACCTCTTCCGCCTGGTTTCGGCTCGCCACGGACAGTCCTCGATCCTGCTCGCAGCCAACACTGGATTCAAGAGCTGGAAGAAGTTTTTCCCCTCCGAGGCCCAGGCCGTCGCCACCGTGGACCGCTTGATCGACAACGCCACGATCCTTCGCTTCACTGGCAAGAGCTTCCGGCAACCCAAGGAAGTCCTCGGTCAGGCCGACTGACCGGGAGACCTCCGACCCGGTTCTCTGTCCCGACTTCACCACCCCCACGTCAGCAGACACTCAACCGCACCCCGGCCACCCCCGTAGATCCAAATCCAACCATGGCTCATCTCCGATGAGAACCAGCGCCAGGGGCCTTCGGCCGAGGAACCAGAGCCAACCGTGGCTCATCTCCGATGAGAACCAGCGCCAGGTGGGCCTTTTCAGGCCGT
>CAZOKA010000199.1:0-5032 GCA_964580265.1 uncultured Rhodobacterales bacterium
TGTACAACCTCGTCAAACGGCAGGCCGAGGTCGAGATCCTGCCGATGTGCGCCGACCAATCCATCGCCGTGGCCCCTTATTCGCCGCTTGGCGGCGGGTTGCTGACGGGCAAATATGCCCGCGGCGAGACCGGCCGGCTGAGCGAGGACCAGGGATATGCCGCGCGCTATGCGCCGGACTGGATGCACATGGCCGCGCGCGATCTGATCACCCTGGCGGCGGAACATGGCACCGATCCGGCGACCCTTGCCGTGGCCTGGATCGCGGCGCATCCGACCGGCCCCACCCCGATCATTTCGGCGCGCACCGCTGCGCAACTGGCGCCGTCGCTGGCGGCGCTTTCCCATGGCATGAGCGCGGATCTCAGGGCGCGTCTTTCGGCGCTGACGCCGCAGCCGGCCCCCGCCACCGACCGACTGGAGGAAGCATGAGCGACATCATCATCATAGGCGGCGGAGTCGCGGGCGTCTCAGCCGCCGCCTGCCTGGCCCCACACGCGCAGGTGACCCTGTTGGAAAGCGAGAAATCGTTGGCCTATCACGCCTCGGGGCGGTCGGCGGCGATGTTCATCCGCGACTATGGCAACGCCAGCGTCAAGGCCCTGAACGCGGCCAGCGCCGATCACCATCACAACGCCGATGGCGGGGTGCTGTCGCGGCGCGGCATGTTGCTGGTGGCGCGCGCCGACCAGCGCGATGCGTTCCGCGCGGATGCCGCCGACCTGGGACTGGGCGAGATCACGCTGAACGAGGCTGCATCGCTCTGGCCGATCCTGAATCCCGACACGGTGGGGCACGCCGCCTATCGGCCGGATGCCCATGATCTGGACACCGATCTGCTGATACAGAATTATGCACGCCGCGCGCGCGCTGGCGGTGCAACATTCGTCACCGGCGCGCCGGTGACGGCCATCGCGCGGGGAGGTGCGCGCTGGCAAGTCACCGCCGGTGGGCAGGAGTACAGCGCCGACATCATCGTCAACGCCGCCGGGGCATGGGCCGACGACATCGCGCGCATGGCCGGTGTGGCACCGATAGGGATCACGCCCTACCGCCGGTCGATGGCGCGCATCGCCGCGCCGGGGGGGCTGGACACGTCGCAGTGGCCTTTCGTGGATGGTGTTGGGGAAAGCTGGTATGCCAAGCCCGATGCGGGTGCGCTGATCGTGTCTCCGTCCGAGGAAGACCCGGTCGATCCGCATGACGCATGGGCCGACGACATGGTTCTGGCCGAGGGGCTGGCCCGCTACGAGGAAATGGTCACCCATCCGGTCACCCGTATGCTGGCCAACTGGGCGGGCCTGCGCAGCTTTGCCCCCGACCGCACCCTTGTCATCGGACCCGACGCGCACACGCCCGGCTTTCACTGGTTGGCTGGACAGGGCGGCTACGGGTTTCAGACCGCCCCGGCCGCCAGCCAACTGGCCGCCGACCTGATCACCGGCGCGGCACCCGCGTTGGACACCGCGACCATCGCGGCGCTCAGCCCCGAAAGGTTTGGCTGACATGCCCCGGCGTTTGAACCTGCCCGACAGTGCCTCGGTTGCGGACACGGGCACGGACGGGCGCATGCACGCGCCCTCGGCGGCGCGCAACACCCCCCATATCCGCGATCTGCTGGTGCAATATGCGCCCGCTACGGGCCGCGCGCTGGAACTGGCGTCGGGGACGGGCGAACATGCCGTGGCGCTGGCTGGCGCCCTGCCCGGCCTTGAATGGCAGCCCACGGATATTGACGAGGCGCGCCTGCGCTCGATCGATGCGCATGCGGACGATGCCGGGCTGGCCAACCTGCGCCCTGCCGTCACGCTGGATGCAACCGCGCCGGGATGGAGCGGTGCGCATGGCGGTCAGGATCTGATCGTGCTGGTCAACCTGCTGCACCTGATCAGCACGCCCGAGGCGCGCACCCTGTTGTCCGAGGCGGCAAGCGCCCTTGCCCCCGGTGGCATGTTGTTTGTCTACGGCCCCTTCCTGCGCGATGGCGAGACCACGTCGGACGGTGACGCCCGTTTCGATGCCAGCTTGCGCGCACAAGACCCCGAGATCGGATTCAAGGACGATTGGGACGTGATCGACTGGCTGCACAGTGCGTGGCTGGAGTTGGTCGCGGTGGTTGAGATGCCTGCCAACAACCTGTCGATCATCGCGCGCAAACCTGCCTGAACTCCCCCCGGCCGAAGGGGGGCGCGGCACGGCCATTGCGCCCCGTGTCATGGCTCTGTTATAGGTTATCGGACAGATTTCAGGCACCTCAGACAGAGCGGTTCAAAAACGTGAGCGACACGCCCCAACCCCCTGACGACCAAGACGAAAACCCACCCGCGCGCCCCACCTATGACGGGCCGAGCGTGTCGATCACGCAAGAGATGCGCACGTCCTACCTGGATTACGCGATGTCGGTGATCGTCAGCCGGGCGATTCCGGACCTGCGCGACGGGTTGAAGCCGGTGCATCGGCGCATCCTGTATGCGATGCACGAGGTCGGCAACACCCACGACAAGCCCTACCGTAAATCGGCCCGCCCCGTGGGCGACGTGATGGGGAAATACCACCCCCACGGCGACAGTGCGATCTATGACGCGCTGGTGCGGATGGCGCAGGATTTCTCGATGTCGCTGCCGCTGCTGGATGGGCAGGGCAACTTCGGCTCGATGGACGGGGACAACCCGGCCGCGATGCGCTATACCGAGGTGCGCATGGACAAGCCCGCCAGCGCCCTGCTGGCCGATATCGACAAGGACACGGTCGATTTCCAGGACAACTACGACGGCAAGGACCGCGAACCAACGGTTCTGCCTGCCCGTTTCCCCAACATGCTGGTCAACGGCGCGGGGGGGATCGCGGTGGGGATGGCGACCAACATTCCGCCGCACAACCTGGGCGAGGTAATCGACGCAACGCAGGCGCTTATCGACGATCCCGACCTGTCGAGCGAAGATCTGATCGAATACGTTCCCGGCCCCGATTTCCCCACCGGGGGGATCATGCTGGGCCGATCGGGCGCGCGCAAGGCGTACCTGGAGGGGCGCGGCAGCGTCGTCATCCGTGCCCGCTCGCGTATCGAGGAATTGCGCAAGGACCGTTTCGCCATCGTGATCGACGAGATTCCCTACCAGGTGAACAAGTCCTCGATGATCGAGAAGATCGCCGAACAGGTGCGCGAGAAGAAGATCGAAGGCATCACGCATGTGCAGGACGAATCCGACCGCAACGGCGTGCGCGTGGTGATCGAGCTGAAGCGCGACGCGGTTCCCGACGTGGTGCTAAACCAGCTTTACCGTTTCACCCCGATGCAGACCTATTTCGGCTGCAACATGCTGGCGCTGAACGGCGGCAAACCCGAACAACTGACGCTGCGGCGGTTCCTGACCTCCTTCATCGACTTCCGCGAAGACGTGGTGGCGCGGCGCACCGCGTACCTTTTGCGCAAGGCGCGCGAACGTAGCCACATCCTGTGCGGGCTGGCGGTGGCGGTCAGCAACGTGGACGAGGTGGTGGCCACGATCCGCTCCAGCGCCGATGCCGGCGAGGCCCGGCAAAAGCTGATGACGCGGCGCTGGCCGGCGGCGTCGATCGCCGAGTATATCCGCCTGATCGACGACCCGACCCACACCATGAACGACGACGGCACCTATAACCTCAGCGAGGCGCAGGCGCGCGCGATCCTGGAGTTGCGCCTGCAACGCCTGACGCAACTGGGCGTGCAGGAAGTCACGGACGAGCTGCAAGAGCTGGCTGCCAAGATCAAGGAATACCTCGAAATCCTTGGCTCGCGCGAACGGATCATGGGGATCATCTCGGACGAGCTGCGCGAGGTGCGCGAACAGTTCGCCGTGCCCCGCCGCACCGAGATCGTGGACTGGTCCGGCGACATGGACGACGAGGATCTGATCGCGCGCGAGGACATGGTCGTGACGATCACGCAGTCGGGCTATATCAAGCGCACGCCACTGGCCGATTACCGCGCGCAGAAACGCGGCGGCAAGGGCCTGTCGGGGATGTCCACCAAGGATGACGACGTGGTCACCACGCTGTTCGTGGCCAACACGCACACGCCGCTGCTGTTCTTCACCACCGAGGGCATGGTCTACAAGCTCAAGACATGGCGCCTGCCGCTTGGCGGCCGCACGTCCAAGGGCAAGGCGATCGTCAACATCCTGCCAATTCCGACCGGCACCGCGATCGCCGCGATCCTACCGGTGGACCGCCCAGAGGATCAGTGGGACGACCTGCAAATCGTGTTTGCCACCTCGGCGGGCGATGTGCGGCGCAACCAGTTGTCGGATTTCACCAACGTGATGCGCAACGGCAAGATCGCGATGGACCTGCCCGAGGGCGTGGAACTGGTCAACGCGCGAATCTGTTCGGAAGACGAGGACGTGATGCTGGTCACGGATTCGGGCCGCGCGATCCGCTTCCCGACCACCGATGTGCGCGTGTTCAAGGGGCGCAAGTCCACCGGCGTGCGCGGTATCCGCCTGACCGGCGGTGATCGCGTCGTGTCGATGTCCGTGCTGCGCCATTTCGAGGCCACCGCAGAAGAGCGGACCGCCTACCTCAAGATGCGCCGCGCAATGGCCGGGTTGACCGACGAGGCCGAAGGCACCGAGGAAGAAGCGGCCGCCGATCCCGACTTCTCGAACGCGCGCTATGTCGAGATGTCAGCGGCCGAAAACCTGATCCTGACGATCAGCGCCAAGGGCACGGGCAAGCTCAGCTCAAGCCACGACTACCCGGTTCGCGGCCGGGGCGGCATGGGCGTGGCGGCCTGCGACAAGGCGATGCGCGGCGGTGCCGTGGTTGCCTCGTTCCCGGTCGATCTGGACGATCAGATCATGCTGGCCACCTCGCGCGGGCAATCCATCCGTGTGCCGGTCGAGGGTATCTCGTTCCGCTCTCGCAGCGCCGGCGGGGTCAAGGTCTTCGACACCCGCAAGAACGAGTTCGTCGTCTCGGTCGCCCGCGTCGCCGACCAGGGCGAAGACGACGACGATCCCGATACCGACGCCGGTTGATCCACCACCCGGCCC
>CAZOKA010000200.1:0-4968 GCA_964580265.1 uncultured Rhodobacterales bacterium
GGCCGGATCGGCGAATATTCGTCGTTTTCCAGCAGCGCGGTATAGTAGAATGCGCGCAAGAGTTTGCCGCGACGCATGAATTCCTGTCGTAGCAACTTGTAATCGATGTCGAACCCGAGCGCGCGAGCGGCCGCGTAAATGTTCGATCCATCTATGAACAGCGCGAGCCGTTCGTCCTTGTAAAACATAAAGAGTCCTTCCGATTTCCGCCTTCGCCTCAATGATCCGTGAGTGTATGGAAGATGTGGGTCAGGGCGAGGCTGTGCGCGCGAAAATAAGGTCATCAAATGCGACCTTCAAGGCGCGAGTTGTGTGGAAAAGGATAGGACGGAAATAAAATGGTGCAAGATAGTTTGGTCGCACTCGGCGGCAATATGCCGTCACACGCCGGCTTGCCCGCGGACACGTTGCGGGCCGCGATCAATGAGATGAAGGCGCGCGGGCTATGTATCAGGGCGGTGAGCCGGTTTTACAGCACGCCCTGTTTCCCGGAGGGGGCCGGGCCGGATTATGTCAATGCGGCAGTGCGGGTTGCGGGTTCCCATGACCCATATAGGCTGCTGGCCACGCTGCACGAGATCGAGGCCGAATTCGGGCGCGCACGCCAGAAACGGTGGGGCATGCGCACGCTTGACCTGGACCTGATTGCTGTTGGTGACAGGGTGTTGCCCGACGCGCAAACGCAAGGCATCTGGCGCGAACTGGACCTGGCCGTGCAGCAACGCGAGGCGCCGGGGGAGTTGATCCTGCCGCATCCCCGGATGCAGGATCGGGCCTTTGTGCTGGTTCCGTTGGCCGATGTTGCCAGCGATTGGGTGCACCCGCTTCTGGGGCGCAGCGTGGCGCAGATGCGCGACGACTTGCCTGCCGCGGGGCTTGAGGATGTGACGCCCGTGGATTAGATGCTTGAAAACGGTTGCAATCCCTTATAAGGAACCCTTTCCTTGAAAAGTCGCCAATATCGTTGATTGGAGTGCCCCATGGCCCGCGTTACCGTTGAAGATTGCGTAGACAAAGTGCCGAACCGGTTCGAACTGGTGATGCTGGCCGCGCATCGTGCGCGCGAGATTTCCGCTGGTGCCCCGCTGACGTTGGATCGCGATAATGACAAGAACCCGGTCGTGGCGCTGCGCGAAATCGCGGAAGAGGGCCAGTCGGCAGACGAGTTGCGTGAACGTCTGATCGAAGCGAACCAGCACCAGATCGAGGTGGACGAACCTGAAGAGGATTCGATGGCCTTGCTGATGGGCGGCGGCGAACCCGACAAGCCTGCGGACGATGATATGTCCGAGGAAAAGCTGTTGCGCGCATTGATGGAAGCACAGGGGCAAGGTTAAGGGTTTTGCCCCACAGGCGCAGGATGCAGATGGAATGATCGCGGTCGACGATCTGGTTGCTCTGGTCCGCATCTACAACCCAAAGACCGACGAGGCATTGATTCGCGCGGCCTATGATTACGGGTTGCGGATGCATGCCGGGCAAACTCGCCATTCTGGCGAGCCGTATTTCAGCCACCCCGTAGCGGTGGCTGCTATCCTGACAGAGCAGCGGCTGGATGATGCCACCATCATAACGGCGCTTCTGCACGACACGATCGAGGATACCAAGGCGTCCTACGCCGAGGTCGAAAAGCGATTCGGCCCGGAGGTGGCCGAGTTGGTCGATGGCGTGACGAAGCTGACGAACCTGCAACTGTCCAGTTCAGAGACGAAGCAGGCCGAGAATTTCCGCAAGCTGTTCATGGCCATGTCGCGTGATTTGCGCGTGATCCTGGTCAAGCTGGCCGACCGCCTGCACAACATGCGCACGATCAAGGCGATGCGGCCGGAAAAGCAGGTGCAGAAGGCGCGCGAGACGATGGACATCTTTGCGCCTCTGGCGGGGCGCATGGGTATGCAGTGGATGCGCGACGAGTTGGAGGACCTGGCGTTCAAGGTGCTCAACCCGGAGGGGCGCGCCAGCATCATCCGCCGATTCATCACCCTGCAAAAGGAAACCGGCGACGTGATCCACCGGATCACCGGCGACATGAGCGCGGAAATGGAAAAGGCCGGGATCGAGGCGCAGGTTTTCGGCCGCGCCAAGAAACCCTATTCGATCTGGCGCAAGATG
This sequence comes from uncultured Rhodobacterales bacterium, assembly GCA_964580265.1. Lineage (GTDB taxonomy): Bacteria > Pseudomonadota > Alphaproteobacteria > Rhodobacterales > Rhodobacteraceae > Sediminimonas. The sequence continues at coordinate 2,113 of CAZOKA010000200.1, forward strand.
CAGGAAAAGGAGATGGGGTTTTCGCGCCTGTCCGACATTTACGGGTTTCGCGTGATCACCGAGTCCGAGAACGATTGCTATCGCGCGCTGGGCGCGATTCACCAGCGCTGGCGCGCGGTGCCGGGGCGGTTCAAGGATTACATCAGCCAACCCAAATCGAACGGCTATCGCAGCATCCACACCACCGTTTCAGGGCGCGATGGCAAGCGCGTCGAGGTGCAGATACGTACTCGGCAGATGCATGACGTGGCCGAGACAGGGGTGGCGGCGCATTGGTCCTACCGCGACGGCGTGCGCAGCGAGAACCCGTTCGCGGTGGACCCGGCAAAGTGGCTGTCATCGCTGACAGAACAGATGGGCGCCGAAGAGGATCACGAGGATTTCCTCGAGGCGGTCAAGCTGGAGATGTATTCGGACAAGGTGTTCTGCTTTACCCCCAAGGGCGACGTGGTCAAGCTGCCGCGCGGGGCGACGCCGATCGATTTCGGCTATGCGATTCACACCCGTATCGGCAATGCCTGTGTCGGGGCCAAGGTGGACGGGATGCGTGTGCCGCTGTGGACCCGAATCAAGAATGGCCAGTCGGTCGAGATCATTACCGCGGAGGGCCAGCAGCCGCAGGCGACATGGCTGGATATCGCGACCACAGGCAAGGCCAAGTCGGCGATTCGCCGGGCCCTGCGCGAGGTGGATCGCGGGCGGTTCATCAAGTTGGGGCAGGAATTGGCACGGTCGGCATTCGAGCATGTGGGCAAGAAGGCGACCGACAAGGTGCTGGACATCGCGGCGCGGCATTTGCGGCTGGACGGGCGGGACGAGGTTCTGGCGCGTTTGGGGAGTGCCGAGTTGACTGGGCGCGAGGTGGTTCGGTCGGTCTATCCCGACCTGACCGAGGATGAGCATGAGACCATAGACACGCGCCGCGCGGTGATCGGTCTGGCGCCGGATCAGAAGTTCAACCGGGCCCGGTGCTGCCAGCCGCTGCCGGGCGAGCGAATCGTCGGGATCACCTATCGCGGCAAGGGCGTGGTCGTGCACGCGATCGACTGCGAGGCGCTGGAAACCTACGAGGATCAGCCAGAGCGTTGGCTGGACCTGCACTGGCAATCAGGCAAGCACCCGCCGATCCATACCGCGACCCTGGATATCACGATCGGCAACGATGCCGGTGTGCTGGGGCGCGTCTGCACGTTGATCGGCGAACAGAAGGCCAATATTTCCGACCTTGAGTTTCTTGACCGCAAGCCCGATTTCTACCGTGTGCTGGTTGATGTCGATCTGCGCGATGCGGAGCACCTGCATTCGGTCATTTCCGCGATCGAGGCGGAAAGCGATGTGGCCGAAGTATCGCGGTTTCGCGATCCGAGTCGCGTCGGTGCCCCCGCGAGTCATTAGGAAGAGGGAAAAAGTCCTTGGTTTTCAAGCGGAGAGACAGAAGGCCGATCTGGAAGATCGCGCTGGACTTCGTCTATCCCAAGGGCGGCTGGACCCGTGCCTTTCATTACGTCAAGCATCGCGTGCATCGCTTGCCCGGCTCACCAGAGCGGATCGCGCGTGGTCTGGCGGCGGGCGTGTTTACCTCGTTCACACCGTTTTACGGGCTGCATTTCATCATCGCCGCGCTTTTGGCGCGGCTGGCGCAGGGTAATATCCTGGCGGCATTGCTGGGCACTTTCGCGGGAAATCCGCTGACCTATGTGCCGATCGGCGTGGTCGCGATGAACATGGGCTACTTCATTCTGGGCATCGGCAATGGCGTGGTCGAGGAAGAGGTGCATCGCTCGCTCGGGGGGAAGTTCCTTGATGCGGGGGCGAGCCTTCTTGGGAATATCCTGGCGGTGTTCAAGGGGCGCCCGGCGGATTGGCAGGGGTTGGCGGTATTCTATAACGAGGTGTTCTTTCCCTATCTTGTGGGCGGCTTCATTCCGGGAGTGGTGGCGGCGTTCGCGTCCTACTACCTCAGTGTGCCGCTGATCCGTGCCTATCAGAAACGGCGCGCGAAAAAGATCATGGCGCGGATCGAGACGCGCAGAAAAAAGGCGCGTGACAAGGCTGACGCCGCAGTGAAACACAAGTAACCTGTCCGGCGAAACGTTACAGGAGGCGGCGATGAAGACCGACCGAAAATTGCGCCTTGGCGTGAACATCGATCATGTGGCCACGGTTCGCAATGCACGGGGCAGTTCCTACCCCGAGCCACTGCGCGCTGCGCGACTGGCAGAAGAGGCCGGCGCCGATGGGATCACGGCGCATTTGCGTGAAGATCGCCGCCATATCTCGGACGAGGACATCGAGGGGTTGGTCGCCGCGCTTACGGTGCCGCTCAACTTCGAGATGGCGGCGACCGAGGAGATGCAAAGGATCGCGTTGCGTCACAAGCCCCATGCCGTATGTATCGTGCCCGAAAAGCGTGAAGAACGCACCACCGAAGGCGGGCTGGAGGTGGCGCGAGAGGAAAACAGGCTGGCGCATTTCATCGCGCCCCTGCGCGACGCGGGATGCCGGGTGTCGATCTTCATCGCCGCCGAGCGCGCCCAGGTCGAGGCGGCGCACCGCATCGGCGCGGAGGTGATCGAGCTGCACACAGGGGCCTATTGCGATGCCCATGCCGAGGGGCGCCTTGAGGCGCGCGATGCCGAGCTTGAGCGCCTGCGCGAGATGGCCGCGCTGGCCGATGACCTGGGGCTGGAGGTGCACGCGGGGCACGGCCTGACCTATGACACGGTGCGCCCCATCGCCGCCATGCCCCAGGTCATGGAACTGAATATCGGGCATTTCCTGATCGGTGAGGCGATATTCCTGGGGCTTGGTCCCGCGATTGCCGAAATGCGGCGGCTTATGGATGAGGCGCGGGAA
>CAZOKA010000201.1:0-4959 GCA_964580265.1 uncultured Rhodobacterales bacterium
TGACCCCGCAGGAGGTGGAGATCCTGTTCGAGACGCTGCGCAAGCTGCGGGGCGAAGGGGTTGCGATCCTGTATATCAGCCACAAGCTGGAAGAGATCCGCGCGCTGTGCGATCACGCGACGATCCTGCGGCTGGGCAAGAAGGTAGCGACCTGCACCCCGGCCGAGACGACGGCGCGGGAATTGGCCGAGATGATGGTCGGCAGCACCCTGCAAAGCCCCGAAAGCGCCCCCCACGAGGCGGGCGACGTGGTGCTGGAGCTTGACCGGCTGTCGGTGGCGTCGCCATCGCAGTTCGGCACATCGCTGCGCGATCTGTCGCTGGAGCTGCGCATGGGCGAGGTTCTGGGCATCGGCGGCGTGGCGGGCAACGGGCAGGACGAGCTGCTGGCGGCGCTGTCGGGCGAGATCCGCTCTGCCAAGGGGGCGCTGCGCCTCAAGGGACGGGATATCGGCCCGCTCGGCCCGATCGCGCGGCGGCGGATGGGCCTTCTGTCGGCGCCCGAGGAGCGCTTGGGCCATGCCGCCGCCCCGGATATGAGCCTGACCGAGAATGCGATGCTGACCGGTGCGCAACGCGAAGGGCTGGTGCGGCACGGGTTCTTGCAATGGGGCAAGGCGCGCAGCTTTGCCGAGGCGATCATACAGCGGTTTGATGTCCGCACCCCCGGCGCAGCCACCGCGGCGCGGGCGCTGTCGGGGGGGAATTTGCAGAAATTCGTGATCGGCCGCGAAGTCATGCAGCGGCCCGAGGTTCTGATCGTCAACCAGCCGACATGGGGCGTCGATGCTTCGGCCGCGGCAGCGATTCGCCAGGCGCTGCTGGACCTGGCCACCGAAGGGGCGGCGGTGCTGGTGATCAGCCAGGATCTGGATGAGTTGATGGAAATCAGCGATCGGTTCGGCGCCCTGAACGAGGGGCGGCTGTCCGAAATCCGCCCCGCGCGCGGCCTGAGTGTCGAAGAGGTGGGCCTGATGATGGGCGGCGCCCATGGAATGGAGGTGGCGCATGTCTGAGCTGTCGAGACAAGAGAATTGTGCCTTCGGCGAGAATATTTCCGGGGGAGCCGCGCGGCAGGCGGGAGGCGCACCATGCTGAAGCTGGAAAAGCGGCCGCAGCCGTCGCAATTGTGGATCTACCTGACACCGCTGATCGCGGTGCTGGCGACGATGGTGGCGGGCAGCGTTCTGTTTGCCTTTCTGGGCAAGGATCCGGCGGTGGCGATCCGCACGATATTCTGGGATCCCTTGTTTTCGGAATTCGCCTTCTACTACCGGCCCCAACTGCTGGTGAAGGGGGCGCCGCTGGTGCTGATCGCGATCGGTCTGAGCCTGGGATTCCGGGCCGGGATATGGAATATCGGCGCCGAGGGGCAATACATCATCGGCGCGTTAACGGGCGCCGGCGTGGGGCTGGCCTTTTACCCGCTTGATGCGTGGTTCGTGTTTCCGCTGATGGTGATCGCGGGGGCGCTTGGCGGGTGGGCCTGGGCGATGATCCCGGCCCTTTTGAAGGTGCGCTTCGGCACCAACGAGATCCTGGTGTCGCTGATGCTGGTCTATGTCGCCGAGCAATTGCTGGCGTCGATGTCACTGGGATTGATGAAAAACCCCGAAGGCAGGGGATTTCCCGGCTCGCGCAACCTTCAGCACTACGAGAGCGCGCATAACGCGGAGTTGATCACGGGTTCCGGCATGCATTGGGGGGTTGTCGCGGCCTTCATCGCGGTGATCATGGCATATGTGCTGCTCAATCGTCATATCCTTGGCTATCACATTCGCCTGACCGGGCAGGCGCCGCGCGCGGCGCGGTTCGCCGGCGTGATCCCGGCGCGGCTGATCCTGTTTTGCCTGGGCACGGCAGGGGCGCTGGCGGGGTTGGCCGGTATGTTCGAGGTGTCGGGCCCGGCCGGGCAGGTGAGCATCGATTTCAACGTCGGCTATGGATTCACCGCGATCATCGTCGCGTTCCTGGGCCGGTTGCACCCGGTGGGCATCCTGCTGGCCGGGGCGCTGATGGCGCTGACCTATATCGGCGGCGAGATCGCGCAGTCGCAGCTTGGCCTGCCGGCGGCGGCGATCCAGCTTTTCCAGGGGATGCTGCTGTTCTTCCTTCTGGCGATCGACGTGATGACCAACTACCGCCTGGTATGGCGACGCAGAGAGGTAGCGTGACATGGATTTCGGATCAATCAGCCCGGTCTTGTTGCTGGCCAGCCTGATGGTGGCGGCGACGCCGCTGTTGCTGGCCGCGACCGGCGAATTGGTGGTGGAGCGGTCGGGCGTGCTGAACCTCGGGGTCGAGGGAATGATGATCACCGGCGCAATCTGCGGCTTTGCGACCGCGGTCAACACCGGCTCGCCGCTGCTGGGCATGGCGGCGGCGGCCGGCGGGGGGGCGGCGCTATCGCTGCTGTTCGCGCTGTTGACGCAATTCGCGCTGGCCAACCAGGTGGCATCGGGGCTGTCGCTGACGTTGTTCGGGCTGGGCCTGAGCGCGCTGATGGGGCAAGGCTACCAGGGGATCAAGCCGCCCCCCTTTCCCGAGCTGCATATTCCATTCATCAGCGATTTGCCCTTTGTGGGCGGCATTCTCTTTTCGCATGACCTGATGGTTTACCTTGGCCTGCTGATTTGCGCGGCTGTCTGGGCGATGCTGAAATACAGCCGCGCAGGACTGATCCTTCGGGCCGTGGGCGAAAACCATGATGCCGCGCATGCGCTTGGCTATAACGTGGTGCTGATCCGTATCTGCGCGATCATGTTCGGCGGTGCCTGCGCCGGACTGGGCGGGGCGTATATCAGCCTGATCCGCGTGCCGCAGTGGACCGAGGGGATGACCGCCGGCATCGGCTGGATCGCGCTGGCGCTGGTGGTGTTCGCGAGCTGGAAACCCGAGCGCGTCCTGCTGGGTGCCTATCTTTTCGGCGGGGTCACCGTGATTCAGCTCAACTTGCAAGCGGCGGGCGTTGCCATTCCGGTCGAATACTTGGCAATGTCGCCCTATCTGATCACCATCCTCGTGCTGGTGATCATGTCCGCCGACCGCAGCCGGGCTCCGGGCTCACTGGGTCGGCCTTTCCATGCCTCGAGTTGACCGCGGGGCGCACAACGAACGCACACTCAACAGGGGGATACCTGAATGAAACAACTGAAAACAATCCTGACAACCGCCGCGATGGCGCTTGGGCTGGCCACGACGGCCATGGCCCAGGAACCGACCAAGGTCGGCTTTGTATATGTCGGCCCCGTCGGCGACGGCGGCTGGACCTATGAGCACAACCAGGCCCGGTTGGCCGTGGAAGAGGAATTCGGCGACAAGGTCGAAACCGTGTTCGTGGAATCGGTGCCCGAGGGGCCGGACGCGGAGCGCGTCATGACGCAGATGGCGCTGGATGGCGCGGACCTGATCTTTACCACCTCGTTCGGGTACATGGACCCGACGATCAACGTGGCAAAGAAGTTCCCGAACGTGAAGTTCGAGCACGCGACCGGCTACAAGCGCGCCGATAACGTCAGCACCTATGGTGCCCGGTTCTACGAAGGGCGCGCCGTGCAGGGGCATATCGCTGGCTCGATGACCGAGAGCAACGTCGTGGGCTATATCGGCTCTTACCCGATCCCCGAAGTGATCCGGGGCATCAACAGCGCGTTCATCCACGCGCGCAAGGCCAACCCCGACGTGGAGTTCAAGATCGTCTGGGCCTACACGTGGTTCGATCCGGCCAAGGAGGCCGACGCGGCCAAGGTGCTGATCGAACAGGGCGCCGACGTCATCTTGCAGCACACCGATTCGACCGCGCCGCACGCGGCCGCGCAAAACGCCGGTGGCGTGATCACCTTCGGTCAGGCGTCGGACATGGCGGAATACAAGCCCAAGCCGCGTGTCAGCTCGATCATCGACAACTGGGCGCCCTACTATATCGCGCGCACCCGCGCCGTGATGGAAGGCACCTGGGAGAGCACCGACACCTGGGACGGCATCGGTGCCGGCATGGTCGAGATCGGCGAGATTACCGATGCCGTGCCCGCGGGCGTGAAGGCCGAGGCATTGGCCCTCAAGGACAGCATCGGCAGCGGCGAGTATCACCCGTTCACCGGGCCGATCAACAAGCAGGACGGCTCGGCCTGGCTGGCCGAGGGGGAAACCGCCGAGGATGGCACCCTGCTGGGCATGGATTTCTATGTCGAGGGGATCACGGGAAAGATCCCGCAATAATACGGCACGGCCCCGATAGAAGAATGAACACCCGCCGGTCTTGTCCGGCGGGTGTTTTTTGAACGCGCAACGGTTCGGCGGGGTATCCCCGAGCGACGCATTCGGCCTCTCGCCTCCGGCGTCAGGTTCAGATAAGAAAACATGTTTATGCGATTCAAAAAAATTTCGGAATGCCATGATCAATAAACCCCCTGATTTGAGTTTGCCCGCACGGCTGTCGCGCGTGTTTGCTCGCCGTCCCTCCATTTCTCCTTTGGGGCTGAATCTGCTGGCTGCGGTTTTCATAATGGTCGTGCACAACGCAACCTTTTGGAATCTGGGCTACCGCGTGTTCGACGGCGTCCTGCTCAAGCAGGCGGTGTTCGGTGTGGCGGCTTTCGCGCTGACGCTCACGCTGGTGGCGGGTCTTGGCTTTCGCTGGCTACAGCGGCCGGTGCTGGCATTCCTGCTGCTGCTGTCGGCGGTGACGTCCTATTACATGGATACGCTTGGCGTGGTGATCGACCGCGACATGATCCAGAATGCGGCGACGACAACCGTGGACGAGGCCAAGCACCTGATCACGCCCAGCTTTGTGCTGCATGTGACGGTATACGGACTCTTGCCGGCCCTGGCGGTGTTCTGGGTGCGGCTGAGGCGGGGTGGCCTGTGGCGTGACATTGGCGCGACGACGCTGACGGTGGGGCTGAGCCTGGCGCTGTTTTTCGGCGCGCTCATGACCGATCTGCGCACCTACTCGGC
>CAZOKA010000202.1:0-4948 GCA_964580265.1 uncultured Rhodobacterales bacterium
CGTCCTGCCTTGCCAAGCCGTTCGACCTGTCCGATCTGCGGCGTGTTCTGGCCGAGTTATAGCCGCCTCAGATCAGATCCAAATCCCGCGCGATCATTGCCACATGGGTGCGATTGCGCGCGTTCAGCTTGCGGCTGAGCGTCTTGACATGCAGCTTGACCGTGACCTCCTGAACGTTCAGGTCGCGCGCGATTTCCTTGTTGGACTTGGCCTCGCACAGCCGCTCCAGCACATCGCGCTCGCGCGGTGTAAGGGTGGTGTGTGCGCGCGTGTGCACATCGGCTCGCATCACCGCTTCGGGGGCATGGGTGCCCCCGCTCAGAATGCTGCGAATGGCCGTCAGCAGGGCATCGGGCGCCATCGTCTTGGGCAGAAACCCGGCGGCGCCGTAATCCAGCGCGCGCCGCCCCATCACGTCTGACGCGGTGCCGGAAATCAACGCGACTGGCGCCGGCGCATTCAGCGCAAGCGCCCTGGTCAATCCATCGGGAAGTGACATTTCCGGCATGGTGAAATCCAGCAGAACAAGATCGAAGGGACCGTGGCGGCGGATCTGATCCAGCGCGCTTTCAAGGCAGCACGCCTGTTCTATCATCATGCCACTGGCATTCGCCAGGTAGTCTGAAATCGTCTCGCGCACCAGGTCATGATCGTCCGCGATCAGCAGGCGCGGTGCGGATGTCGGAACGCGCATGGGCGCTTTCCTGATCTTTTTCACCTGTTCCATCTCTTGCATTTGCGAGTGTCCACCTGCGCCAGTTTTGCTGATAATATTTCCAACCCCGGCATTTTACCAGTGCCAGCCTGCCATGTGGGCCGCGAACAGGGGCAAAAGCATAGGGGGCTGGACCTTTCGGCGCAGGTGCGCACAAGATAGCATGTCAGATTGCGTGTGTAGGAGGGTCAGGATGCGATCTGTGATTGATGCGTGCGTTTTGCGACTCGCCGCCGCGATCCTGGTGGCGGGCCTGGTATCCGCGCCCTGCACAGTGCGGGCCGAGAGCGGGGCAGTTCTCGAGATCCTGCTTTCCGATGGGGCGGGCAAGGACGCCCGCCACATCGCGCTCGACATGGACGCCCTGCACGCGCTGCCCCGCAGTGCGTTTCGCACCGCAACCATCTGGACCGCCGGGCGCGAACGCTTCGAAGGCGTGCGCCTGCATGACCTTCTGACGCACTTGGGCGTGGCCGGGGGTGATATGCTGCTGATCGGGCAGAATGGCTACCAGGCCGAGTTTCCCGTCGATGAGGTGCGTCCCGATGGCGCCCTGCTGGCCTTCGCGCGAAACGGGGCGCCGATGACGACCCGGGACAAGGGGCCGCTGTGGCTGGTGTTTCCCTATGACGACGATGCGCGCTTTCGCACCGAGTTGCACTACGCGCGCAGTGTCTGGCAACTGGACCGGATCGAGATCGAACGCTAGGGTGACATCCCAAGCTGCGTCCGGCCTTTCGGTGGCACGGCGTGGGGGCATGTGCGCAAAGGGGCGATGGGTGCGGATATGGCAGCCTTGATCAAGCGGGTGCCGCGCCGTTTCTGGCGCCGCTTGCAGTTTACCATGTTCGCGCTGGTCGCCGCAGCGTCGGTGGCGCTGGCGGCGCATCTTCTGATCCGGGTGGGCGACCGGCTCAACAGTCTCAGCACCTCGCGCATGGACAATGTCCAGTGGACGATCGCGCAGCTCGAGGTCGAGTTCCTGGAACTCCAGGCACAGGCGGTCCGCGCGCGCCGGGCGGACGCGCCGGACCTGGACAGGCTGCGCCAGCGGTTCAATATCTTCTACAGCCGTGTTGAAACCATGCAGCAAAGCCCGCTCTATTCCGACCTGGTGCCGCGTGTGACGCCCGGCTTCACCACGCTCGCCACCAGGATTAATGCGATGACGCCCCTGGTTGACGGCCCCGACGCCGCGTTGCGCGCGGCCTTGCCCGACCTCGATGCGCGCCTGTCCGGTCTGCGCCCGATCCTGCGACGCGCCTCCGTCCAGGGCAATGCCGAAGCCGCCCGCCGCGCCCAGGCCACCCGAAACGAGATGCATGGCCTGCTGGTCAACCTGTCGCTGGTGATGGCGCTGCTGCTGCTGTCGCTTGCGGCGCTTGCGGCGCTGTTCTGGCGGCAAGCGCGCATCAACCTGGCACGCGCCAAGACCAACCGCCAGATCGGCGCGCGCCTGTCCACGGTCATTGCCACCTCGCTGGACGCGATCGTCGTGACCGATGCCCAAGGTCGCGTGACCGAGTCGAACGTGGCCGCCGAACGCATGTTCGGCCTGACGAGGGACGCCATGCTTGGCCAGCCCCTGCAGGACATGGTCCACCCCGAGTCCGGCGACGACGATACTCCGCTGTTGCCCGGCGACCAAAACGCCGACCTGCCCACGCGCCGGCAGCTTGTCGGACAGCACGCCGACGGGCACAGCTTTGCCGTGGAAATGACCGTGGGAATCCCGCGTGAGCAGGACGGCGCGATCCGCGCCTGTTTCCTGCGCGACATAACCGAACGGCTGGATACCGAAGCCACTTTGCGCGACGCGCGCGATCGCGCGCAGGCCGGCGCCCGTGCCAAGGCTCAGTTTATCGCCGTCATGAGCCACGAGATGCGCACGCCGCTCAACGGGGTGCTGGGCGCGCTTGATTTGCTGCAAGACACTTCCCTCGATGCCGATCAGCGCCACTACGTCGATATCCTGGAAAGCTCCGCGCAGTTGCTTCTGGGGCATGTCGACGACGTGCTCGATGTCGCACAGATCGAGGCCGGGCATATCGACCTGGCGATGGCGCCCTTCGTGCTGGACGATCTGCTGACCGAACTGGTGCGCGACATGACCCCGGCCGCGCAGCAGGCAGGCAACCGGATCATCCTAAACCACACGCCCGCGCCATTGGGCAAAATCCACGCCGACCGGCACCGACTGCGCCAGATCCTGACCAACCTGATCAGTAACGCGGTCAAGTTTACCCGCGACGGCACCATCACCCTTGATGTCAGTATCTCCGCCGCCCGCGAAGAGGCGGTGTTCGAGTTGTCCGATACCGGCATCGGCATCGCCCCCGACAAGCTTGATCAGGTTTTCGATGATTTCACCCGCATCCAGACGCCCGGCTTCGACCATGTCGAGGGAACCGGCCTGGGACTGGGCATCGTGCGGCGCCTGGCGCAGGCGATGAACGCCTGCATCGAGGTGGAAAGCCTGCCGGGCGAGGGCAGCATGTTCCGCCTGCGCCTGCCCCTTTCGCCGCCTCCGCGCGCGGCGGCCTCGCGCGCCGCGCCGCCCGAACCCCTGCCGTCTATGGACATCCTGATCGTCGAGGATAACGCGATCAACCGCTTCGTCCTGCGCCGGCAACTCGAAGCCGAAGGCCACCGCGTGCAAGAGGCCGAGGATGGCCGCGCCGGTATCGACGCCGCGATGGCGTCCCGCTTCGATGCGATCCTGATGGATCTGAGCATGCCGGGCATGAACGGGCTGCAAGCCACCCGCGAGATCCGCGCCTCCAGCGGGCCATGCAGCGACGTGCGCATCGTCGTGGTCACCGCGCACATGATCGAAGTCGATGACGCGGCCTGCCGCGCGGCCGGGGTGGATGCCATCATCACCAAGCCTGTGCAACGCGCCAACCTGCTGCGCGGCCTGCAGGATGCGGCAGAGCAGCCGTCACCCCCGGTGCAGGACATGCCGGCCCCGCTCGTCGATGCAGCGGTGATCGCCAGCTTGCGCACGATGCTGTCAAGCGCCCGGATGCAAGACTTGCTCGCCCGGTTCCGCCATGAGGGTGACGCGCTGCTGCGCGACCGGCAGGCGTTGGCTGGACTGGACGCATCGCGCGCTGCGCACCTGGCGCATCGCCTGGCCGGCGCGGCAGCGACACTAGGCGCGCGGGCTCTTCATCAGCGGCTTGAGGCTGCCGTGGCACGCCTCACAGCCGATAACGATATCGATGTCGTTTCCGCGCTGGAGGACGCCCGGCTGCTTTGGTCCGAAACGGTGGCCACGCTGGATCGTACCGGGTAAGGGCCTTTGGCGGTGCCACCACACCAGAAGGCGGCCTGTGGATCGCTGTACCGTAGCGCCGCCACGCCGCCCTCTTGCTCAGGCGCTTTCCCGCCTCGCTTGCGACCATGCCACGCCGGTATCGCCGGTCAGGAATCCGTCGCAATAGGCACCGCCGGGGGCGCGGGGCAGGGCGCGCCGCGACAGCTCCTCGGCCGTGATCCGGCCATCCAGCAGCGCCCGGAAATCGCCGCACAGCTCCGCGAACCCTTCCGATTGCGGAGACAACCTGAGCGATGACACCCCCGCATCGCGCAGCGCGGGGGTTTGATACGCCGCGTTGGCGCAGGCCGCCGACAGGGTCTGCACCCCGTTCACCGCCAGGAAATCCTGCCCGTCCAGCGTTTCCACCTCGCGCCCATCCGGGTCCGCGTCGCAGATGAACTGGCAGTTATCCTTGGCCCGGTCGTGCAGGCGGGCATGATAGCACCGCCCCGAGATCGCCAGCGGCAGCCGCCCCCAACCCCACACCTCGACCGGGGCGGGGCAGGCGGCCGAGATCGCCGCGACCGAGGTCAGTGGCAACTCCGGCGGCAAGCAGATCCGCGCCGCCCCGCGCGCCTGCAGCCATGCCGCCGTGCCCTCGTTATAGGTGTTGATCAGCGGCCCGACACTGAACGCCGTGCCCTTGGGCAGATGCGCCAGCGCCGTCAGGTCGTTGATCTCGACCTCAAGCCCCATCTCCGCCAGATCGGCCATCAGCTTGCGCTCGCGTTTCAGCGTGATCAGCGCCAGCGATGTCAGCACCACCTGCTTGCCTGCCGCCTGTAGCCGCTCGATCGCCTGCGGGATCTCGGTCTGGTAGAACGGCAGTCTCTTGGAACACACCAACTCGCCCAACACGACGCGGTCCACCGGCGCTTCGTCGGCCAGCCGCGCGTAGAAATCGCGCCACG
>CAZOKA010000203.1:0-1906 GCA_964580265.1 uncultured Rhodobacterales bacterium
TGCCGCATCAAATGGTGCTTGCGGGACCGTATGACAGCAAGGACCAACTGCGCGCAGCATTGTCCGTGGCGCAGAAGGCCGGCTTTGGTGGTGCGCGCCTGGGAAATTAGCATTCAGCGCGCTTACCCCCCGCAGATTCCCTGAAGGCGTATCCAATCGCCATCGTTGAGCACCGGGTGCGACGTGGTGTTGGCGTAGGGGTCCGCTTCGATCAAGGGCAGGGTCTGTTCGCCGGTGATGTCCAAGGCGTAAGCGTAGGGGCTGCTACGCACTTCTTGTGCCTTGAATGCCTGCAATAGCATGGCATCATCAACCGCTGGCGAGGGTTGAGTCAGCCGCGCTTCGGCGTACGCGCGCAAGGTGTCGGCTGGCAGGCGTCCGGTTGTAAGCAACTTCAAGCTGTCCGAGATTCCGCCGAACTGCAGTAACCGCGCAAGCGGATCCCGTTGTGCCGCGCGCAACTGCTCGGCTATGACATAGCCGGCCACAACGTCCGGATTTTCATGGTCTTCAACCAGCGCGCGGCTCAACAGCAATATGTGGCCTGGCAATTGCACTGTGTCGCGAACGCCCTCACGCATCACGATCATTCGATCCACTTGCCCGTCCGGAGCAGGCAGTCGCGCCGATAGGCGCCTCAGGGTGAGTTTGGCCGCAGGCGTGGTGCAGGGGGCCCCCGTGACGCGCTGCATATGGGCGAGCAGAGCTGTGCCGATCTCTTCTCGCTTGACCTCGGGAACGACGGAAACCGTGTGTGTGATCAAGGCACCCGGTAGCCAGAAAATGCCCAAGGCAAGAATCGTCGTGGTCACCACCGCAAGCGTCGCCAGCCGCAGGCGTCCAGGGCGCGGGCGGCCGCGATGGATCGATGCGCGCAGCCGTTCGATCTCGGAAATGAAATGGGCCTCATCCGCCGGTAGCTCAAGGGTTTCGCCGGGATCGCCGTCGGGCTGATAGATCGCCGGAGTCTCGCCGGGGTTGGCGCGTTCCAGTGCAGGTAGTGACCAATGCGCAAGCACCCTGTCATGGGTGTCGGTGATAATCAGCGTGGCATCGCCGATAGACACGATTACATCACGGCGCTGATGTTCGGGACTTGCCCGCCAGAGGCCTGCCGCCTCAAGGCGCTGATATTGCTTCAAGGCCGTCATCGACGTCTACTCTGCCTCGTAGGATCGAAGAACGATAGCATGGCCCGTGCTTGGGCGGCAATGCACCGTCGGTGCCGAACGTGTAGCCATTCGCAGGCTCTCAATGTTGTCGATCACAGGGATTTGGCGAGGCTACGGAGTTCGAACTTTTGGATTTTCCCGGTCGATGTCTTGGGCAATTCCTGGAACACCACGCGCTTTGGGGTCTTGAACCCCGCCAAGCGTTCGCGCGCATAGGCGATGAGCGTGGCCTCGTCGGCGGCATGCCCATCCTTCAATTCGATAAAGGCACAGGGAACTTCGCCCCACTTGTCATCGGGCTTGGCTACCACGGCGCACAGCAAGACATCTGGATGCCCCATCAATACACCTTCGACCTCGACCGAGCTGATGTTCTCGCCACCGGAGATGATGATATCCTTGGCGCGGTCGGCAATCTGGACATAGCCGTTGGGGTGCTGCACCGCGATATCGCCGGAATGGTAAAATCCGCCGGAAAAAGCCTCTGCCGTGGCCTTGGGGTTCTTCAGGTAGCCCTTCATCACGCCATTGCCGCGGAACATGATTTCGCCCAATGCCTGTCCGTCACGCATGACAGGTTGCATCGTTTCGCCATCCATGACGGTTACCTCTTCGAAAATGGGCATCGCTACGCCTTGGCGGGCCTTTAGGGCCGCGCGTTCGTCGCCTTCGAGGCCGTCCCATTCCGGTTGCCACGTATTCTCGGTGCCCGGGCCGTAGGTCTCGGTCAGGCC
>CAZOKA010000203.1:1916-4943 GCA_964580265.1 uncultured Rhodobacterales bacterium
ACACCCTGACGGGCTTTCTTCGCGGCCCGCTGCTTCGAGGGCAATTCGTCCCACTCCTCCTTCCAGGCGCAGACCACGGCGGGACCGTAGGTCTCGGTCAGGCCATAGACATGGGTGACATTGAACCCCATCGGCTCAATCGCAGATAGGGTGGCAGGAGCAGGGGGCGCGCCGGCGGTGAACACCTCGACCACATGATCGAAGTGGCGCCGCTGCTCCGCGGGTGCGTTGACAAGGGTATTGAGTACGATGGGTGCACCGCCAAAATGCGTGACCTTTTCATCGGCGATGGCGTCGAAGATCGCCGGCGCGGTGATATCGCGACAGCACACCACCGTGCCCCCCACCACCGGCATCATCCATGTGTGACACCAACCGTTGCAATGAAACAGCGGCACGATGGTCAGGTATCGCGGATACAACACCATTCGCCAGCTTATCACCTGTCCCATGGCGTTCAGGTAGGCGCCGCGATGGTGATATACGACGCCCTTGGGGCGGCCTGTCGTACCTGAAGTGTAGTTGAGCGCGATGGATTCCCATTCATCCTCCGGCATGATCCAGTCGAAATCCGGGGCGGCATTGGCAAGCAGTGTTTCATATTCCTCGTAATGCCCGGTTGCGTGCACGCCCGCGTGATCGTCAGCCACTTCGACCACGGTAGGCGCGGGGCCTTCCATCCTCTCGAACGCCTCGGCCGCGATCGGCAGGAATTGCGGGTCTACGAGAAGCACCTTCGCCCCACCGTGATCAAGGATATAGGCGACGGTATCGGGTTCCAAGCGCGTGTTGATGGTGTTGAGCACTGCGCCGCACGCTGGCACGCCAAAATGCGCCTCGGCTTGTGCGGGGATATTGGGCAGCATCGTCGCGACGACGTCACCCGGCCGCACGCCCATGGCCGACAATGCAGAGGCCAGCCGCGTGACCCGCTGGGCGTATTCGGTGTATGTCTTGCGGTGCGGGCCATAGACCACCGCTTCATGATTGGCGAAAACCCCTGCCGCGCGGCGCAGGAATGATAGCGGCGACAACGGGACGTGATTTGCCGCGCATTTGTCCAACCCGGTTTCGTCTGCCATCCAGCCCATTGCACCCTCCCGCAAGTTGTTCCTCTCGCCAGACTATGGCGCGTGGGCAGGACAATGGAAGGGGGCAAAGCACGCGCAGGCATTCGAATCCGGGCTTTTGATTACTTCGGCGCTGCCATAATCTGCATTTCATGATCATTTCACATGGGCGGCGCTATATATTTGTTCATATCCCCAAGACGGGTGGTACGGCGCTGGCGTTGGCGCTTGAGGGGCGAGCCATGGCAGATGATATCCTGCTGGGCGACACACCCAAAGCGCGGCGCCGCAAAAGGCGGAGCAGGGGCCTGAAGGTCAGGGGCCGGGTTTGGAAGCATTCGACGCTCGCAGATATCGACGGGCTGATCACTGCCGAACAAGCGCAATCGTATTTCACCTTCACCCTTGTGAGGAACCCCTGGGACCGGATGGTTAGCTACTATCACTGGCTGCGCGCGCAGTCATTCGATCACCCGCAGGTGCATCTGGCGGGGCAGGTGGGGTTTGCCGAGTTCGTGATGCACCCACAGACCCGCGTGGCGATCCGGGCGGCGCCCTACGGCAGTTACATGCGCGATGCGGCGGGCATGGAGCGGTGCAATCTGTATATCCGCCTTGAACATCTGGAGCAGGATTGCGCCGCGCTCTGGGATCACTTGGGTTTCCGTTTGGATATTCCGCGCGTCAATGTCTCCGACCGGAACGCGGATTATAGAAGCTACTATTGCGCCGAAACCGAACAAGCCGTCGCGCAGGATTGCGCAGCGGACATCGCGCGCTTTGGGTATGACTTCAGTTAGGACAGTGGCGCAAATGGAAACGGCGCGCCCCGAGACGGGGCGCGCCGCTTTCCCAGACGGGTTGCGAGAGCGTCAGGCCGCCTGCGCCTCGGGGCCGAAGCGGCCATAGAAGCTCTGGTTCTTGTCGGCCATCTCGCGCAGCAGTGCAGGGCAGGTGAAGCGCGGCCCGAACTCTTCGGTCAACTGGTCGCAACGCTCAGCCGCGTAGGGCGTGCCGATGATGTCGAGCCACGAGAACGGCCCACCCGACCAAGGCGCGAACCCCCAGCCGAGGATCGCGCCGACATCGCCTTCACGGATATCCTCCAGCACACCTTCCTCAAGCGCCCGCACGGCTTCGAGCACTTGCGCGAACATCAGGCGGTGCTGCACCTGGATCAGGTCGGGCTGCTCCTCCAGGCGGGGATACTTGTCGGCCAGGCCGGCCCAGTATCCAAGGCGTTTGCCCTTCTCGTCATAGTCGAAGAACCCGGCCTTGGATTTGCGGCCAAGGCGACCTTCGCCTTCCATGAAGAAGATGATCTCGTCCACCTCGTCATCGGGGTAATCGTCCCCCATGGCGGCCTTTGTGGCGCGGGCGATCTTGGCGCCCAGGTCGATCGAGGTCTCGTCCACCAGTTGCAGCGGCCCCACCGGAAAGCCCAACTGCCGCGCCGCGTTGTCTATCAGCGCGGGCGCAACGCCTTCCTTCACCATGCGCATCCCTTCGTTGATGTAGGGAATGATGCAGCGGTTGGCGTAGAAAAAGCGCGCGTCGTTGACGGCGATCGGCGTCTTGCGGATCTGGCGCACGTAGTCCAGCGCCTTGGCCACCGCGCGATCGCCGGTCTGCTTGCCCTTGATGATCTCTACCAGCGCCATCTTCTCGACCGGCGAGAAGAAATGGATGCCGATGAACTGATCGGGCTTGTCGCTGGCCTTGGCCAGATCGGTGATCGGCAGGGTCGAGGTGTTGGAGGCGAAGATGCAATCGGGGCCAACCACCTCAAGCGTTTTCTTGGTGACCTCGGCCTTGATCTTGGGATCTTCGAACACCGCCTCGATAATCAGGTCACAGCCCTCAAGCGCCGTGTAATCGGTCGTGGCAGTGATCTGGTTCAACGTGGCGGTTTTCTTTTCCTCGGTCGCCTTGCCGCGCTTGATGCCCTTGTCCAGGT
>CAZOKA010000204.1:0-4908 GCA_964580265.1 uncultured Rhodobacterales bacterium
TCTGGTGCGCGGCGGCGACCATCACCTTGTGGAAGAGCGTCGAGCTTGGGTCGTGATCGCCAGAATGACCACTCGGCTGTCTCGAACTGATCTGTCAAAATACCCGGAAAACCGGCACGCCGATGCAGGGAACGGCAAACAGTGGTAAATCTATGGTGGGAACAAAGATAGCAAGCACACGACATGCTGTCGCTTTTCTGTTTTAAATCAATCATTTATAGGGGTTTTATGGCGGAGACGAAGGGATTCGAACCCTCGAGACCCTTCCGGGCCTACTCCCTTAGCAGGGGAGCGCCTTCGACCACTCGGCCACGTCTCCGCCGACGCGTATAGCCGCCCGTGCGATAGATTTACAAGGCCGAATTTCAAAGAATTGGCCAAAATACTCGGCCTGCATGAATTCAGCCGACTGGCGCCGTGCTGAACTCGGAGCGGTCAATATCTGGTTCTTTCATCGCCTCGGAAAGGCGCCTCAAGATCGCCAGGAAAAGCCAGGCCATGCGACCCGGTCCGGTCTGCCAGCTTGACACCGCGTGTGCAAACCGGACCCACCTCCCGTGGCAACAGGCACGGCGAAGGGAGCTGACCGGAAAGAAACCGCTGCAAGTTGCCCGGAGCGATCAGCCCACAGGCGCGCGCAGCGCAGGTTCAATAAAAGCCGATGTAACGAAATTGCCTCGATGCGATGCCGCCGCGTCCACCAAGATGGACCCGCGCACCGAAATTGAGGGTGTCTTCCGTGTCCTTGCCAAAGCCTGGACCGAAATCGTTCGTGGAGTTGCCGTCAGAAGCAAAAACCTGCACCTCGTTTGTCACCAACCAACCCAAGCCGACTTCGCGGCGTTCATAATAGCCTGTGTTGTGCTCGTAGGAATTTCGGCGGTACATTGCAAAAACACTGACATCATTGAAGATTTCCACTTATACGGACGCGTTGTATAGCCAGCCGTTTTCCGGGTTTTCCCAGAACCGCGCAGCACGCGCTTCCACGCGGTATCGATCAGGTGTGAAGATCACCTCGAAACCGGCCACATCGCTGTCCATGCCGCCATAATTGTCCTTTGCCAGCGGCACGCCAAGACGCAGATCTTCGTCTGCATCAAGGAAGCCGTGCAACTCGACCCCGGTGTAATCTACGGAAAAGCCGAGCGCAGGGGACATTCTGGTATCACCGACACGGTTGATGCCGATCTGTCCGCCGAACGCCGCGCCGAACAGGAAAGACGCATCTCCCTATAGGCTGCGAAGCTGGTAATCGCCGACCCCATTGACGGAGATATCACTTTGCGAAAGTTCGAAAGTCGCCTCGTCAAATTCTTGTGCAATTGTGCAAACCGGAATGAGTGTGCAGGCCAGGGTCGAAATGAATTTATTGAGCTCCATAACTTGGTCCGATGCATTCGACATTCCACGCGTGGACTGCCTTCTTCGACCATCTTTTGCACATCCTGGGAAAAATCAAGCGCATGCCACGATCTGCCCTGCATAACACACTGTGCACGAGCGCGAAATTGACGGATTGGCGTGCGCCCGCAACCATCCTATATATGCGGGATGATTTCCGATTTGATAAAAACCCTGTTCGCCCCCGCACCCGAGCCGATGACGGATCAAGACGCGCGCCTTGCGTTGACGGCGCTGCTGGTGCGCGTGGCCCGGTCCGACAACGCCTACGAGGTGTCCGAGATCACCCGCATCGACCGGATCGTCGCCACGCGCTACGGCCTGACGCCGGACGAGGCCAAGGCCCTGCGCCGCGATGCCGAGGATATCGAGGCTCACGCCCCCGATACGGTGCGGTTCACCCGCGCGATCAAGGATGCCGTACCCTATGATGACCGCCTCGCCGTGATCGAAGCGCTGTGGCAGGTGGCGTTGGCCGATGGCACGCGCGATCACCACGAGGATTCGCTGTTGCGGATGGTATCCAACCTGCTGGGCATCAATGATCGCGACAGCGCGCTGGCGCGGCAGCGCGTCGAAACGCCAGAATGATCGCCAGCCTGCCGATGTATGACCGCCCCGAAACGCGGGCGGCCACCGATCGGCTGTGGCAGGTGATCCGCGATGAGTTGGGATACGGTCCCGCGACGCTCGGCCGGGACCAAGACCCTTGGGCCGACTGGCAATCGCCCGATCTTCTGCTGTCGCAAGCCTGCGGCCTGCCCTATCGCACGCGGCTGCGCGGGCGCGTGGCCCTTGTCGGCACGCCCGATTTCGCGCTGGAGGGCTGCCCGCCCGGATATTACCGCAGCATCCTGGTGGTGCGCCGCGATGCGCAGGGCGCGCACCTGGCCGATTTCACGGCGCAGCGCTTTGCCTATAACGATCCCGCCTCGCAATCGGGATGGGCCGCCCCGGTAGCCTATGCGGATGCACAGGGCCTGCGGTTTACGCACCCCATGCGAACCGGCGGGCACGCCGCGTCGGCCCGCGCGGTGGCCGAAGGGCGGGCAGATATCGCCGCGCTTGATGCCCAAAGCTGGCGGCTGATGCAGCGCCACGACCCGTTCGCCGCGCGCCTGCGGGTGCTGTGCGCCACATGGCCCACGCCCGGCCTACCCTGCATCACCGCGATTGCGCGCGATCCCGCGCCGATCCGTGCCGCCCTGCGCCGCGCCATTGCCGCGCTGGACGATGAGACACGCGTGGCACTGTGTCTGCATGCGCTCATCGATATCCCCGAAGCTGCCTACCTGGCAGTTCCGACACCCCCCGCGCCAACCGCCGAACAGCGCGCGAATGGCCACATTTCGGGCTGACGCGGGGTCAATTCGGCAGAAATCCGGGCAAGTCTTCCGTTTTGGAAGTTGCATCAGCGAATATTTTCCGTCCTATTGGCGGACGTGATGGATAAACGACCAGACCGGAGCCGCCGCGTGACAGACGCAAGCCCAGTGATCGAAATTCGTAACCTGCACAAAGCCTTCGGCGCGCTGGAGGTGCTCAAGGGGGTGGATATCTCGGCCCGGCGCGGTGACGTGGTATCGCTGATCGGCTCCTCGGGGTCGGGTAAATCGACGCTTCTGCGCTGCGCCAACCTTCTGGAAGACAGCCAGCAGGGCGAGATCCTGTTCAAGGGTGAGCCGGTCAAATGGCGCGGCACCGGGGCGCATCGCCACCCCGCCGATGCCAAGCAGGTGCTGCGCATCCGCACCAACCTGTCTATGGTATTCCAGCAGTTCAATCTGTGGGCACACATGACCATCCTGCAAAACGTGATGGAAGCGCCGATGACGGTGCTTGGCCGCGACCGTGCGGAGGTGGAGCAAGCCGCGCGCGGCTATCTCGACAAGGTCGGGATCGGCGACAAGGCCGATGCATGGCCGGCGCAGCTATCGGGCGGACAACAGCAGCGCGCCGCGATCGCACGGGCCCTGTGCATGGAGCCCGAGGCGCTGCTGTTCGACGAGCCGACCTCGGCGCTGGACCCCGAGCTGGAACAGGAAGTGGTCAAGGTGATCAAGGATCTTGCCGCCGAGGGGCGCACGATGCTTATTGTCACGCATGACATGCGCATGGCCGCGGATTTGTCCGATCACGTCGTGTTCCTTCACCAGGGACTCGTCGAAGAAGAAGGTGCGCCAGACGAATTGTTTGGCGCCCCCAAGACCGAACGCCTGCGCGGCTTTCTCTCCTCGACAATGGCGGGCTGAGAGAATGCGCATGCACCATGAACCCAACCAACCAACGGGAGAATCCAAATGAAAAAACTGATCCTGACCACAGCCGCGCTGGCCTTTGGCGCCAGCCTTGCAATGGCGGACAACCACGGCGGCACCGTGCGCCTGGGAACCGAGGGCGCCTACCCTCCGTACAACTACCTCAACGATGACGGCGAAGTTGCCGGCTTCGAGCGGGTTCTGGGCGACGAGCTGTGCAAGCGCGCCGAGCTGACTTGCGAATGGGTCACCAACGACTGGGACAGCATCATTCCCAACCTGGTGTCGGGCAACTACGACGCGATTATCGCGGGCATGTCCATCACCGACGAGCGCAAGGAGGTGATCGACTTCACCGATCCCTACACGCAGCCCGATCCGTCCGCCTACATGGCGCTGTCAGCCGATGCCGACATCGAAAGCGGCGTGATCGCCGCGCAGACCGGCACCATCCAGGCCAGCCATGTCGCAAACGGCGACGCGACCTTGCTTGAATTCGCAACGCCCGATGAAACGGTGGCCGCCGTGCGCAACGGCGAAGCCGACGCCGTGCTGGCCGACAAGGCCTATCTTGAGCCGATGGTCAGCGAATCGGGCGGCGATCTGGTCTGGGCCGGCGACGATATCCTTCTGGGTGGCGGCATCGGCCTTGGCATCCGCAAGTCCGATCCGGAACTGAAGGAAAAGTTCAACGCCGCGATCCAGTCCATGAAAGACGACGGCACCCTGAACGAATTGATCGAGGAATGGCTGCCCGGCTCGGCCACGTTCTGATCTGACATGGGCCAAGGGGGCTGCGGCCCCCTTGGCCGCCGCTTTTTCATTCATATCGTTCCGTCCCGCCCGACATCGCCACAGGTGCCGCCATCTTCAGCTTCTGCACAGACCCTTCGACGCTCAGCGGCCTGTCATGGCTGACGTGCTACCTGACCACGGGCAAGCACATGGCGTTTTACGGCTCCATCGGCACGGTTCTTTTGCTGCTGGCCATCACCGCGCCCGCCGCGCTGGCCTTCGGGTTTGTTGGCGCCAGTGCCGCCCGCGCCCGGATCGCGCCGCTGCGCTGGATCGGCAAGACATATATCGCGCTGGTGCGGGGCGTGCCCGATATCGCGTTCTTCCTGTTTTTCGTGATCGCCCTCGACCAGGCGATCGAATGGCTTCGCCACAAGACGCTCTGCCCCGGTTGGGATCAGCCCATCCGCCAAGGCAATGATTTCGTCGTGTGCCAGGCCGCCAAGATGCC
>CAZOKA010000205.1:0-4828 GCA_964580265.1 uncultured Rhodobacterales bacterium
GGCCTCGTCATCGCCTGCGTCAGCCTGTGGCTGACCCTGACCACCGGCACGCCCGCAGGCGACGGGGGCAGCGCCCCCGCCCACGCTCTAGCCGCCGATGTCCAGCGCCGCGAAATGGCCCGGCCCGACCCGCGCCGAGAGCTGCGCCACCGCGATGCGGAAGGGGGCACTGCCCACCCCGGTGCCATCCTCGGCCCGCGCGGCGGCGTCATAGCTCCAGCTCGGCGCGCCCACCTCCGCCGTGCGCAGCAGCGCGCCATCGCGCGTGATTTGCAGCACGTAGCGCTCGCTTTCCTCGGCCAGCGGCACGTCGGGGGCGTCCCAGCTATCGCCGCCCTCGCGCGTGCGCCGCACCCATGACAGCGCCAGCTCGCCGCCACTGCCCGCCCGCGCCCGCAGATGCGCCGGGCGGTAGGGACGCAGGCCCACACCCGCGAATGCCTGTGCCAGGTGGCTGTAACTGGGGTCGTCATAGCCGCGCCGCGCCGCGCCGATGCGGTAATGCCGCGCCACGCCGCGCTGCGCCTCGGGCAGGTCGATCTGCGCGGGTGCGCCATCGAGCAGCACCAGGAACGCGCCGGCGGGCCATTGCGCGGGCATGGCACCATCGCTGCCCGCCTGCCCGCGCAACAACCCTCGCAGGATATAGGTATCGGCGGCGACCAGCTCGGCCTCGGCGAACTGGATCACCTCCCAGCCGTCCTCGCCGCCGCCTCCGATCGCGGCCAGGTTGCCGCCGGCCAGCAGCGCCTGCATGTCGATCCCGTCCAGTGCGCCGCTTTGCATCCGCACGATCAACTGCGCCCCCCGGTCCAGCAGGCCGGGGCGCGCTGCCGCCAGCGCCGATTGCGTCACGCCAAGGCTCGCAGGACGCTCGAGCACCGTGTTCAGCGCGTAATCGTCATCGCTGGCCGAGGCATAGACGGCCACGCTGCCCGGCCAGGGCTGCGCCACCACCGCCAGATGCGGCGCATGGGGCACCTCGTCGCCGCGCAGCAGCGGCAGATCCATGAACACCGGCAACACCGGCACCGGCGGGGCAAACCCCGTGAGCTGCGCCGGCACCTCGTCGGCGGGTGCGGCGGCATAGACCGACGGGTCGATGCGCACCGCCTCGATCAGTTGCGCGGCGCCCTGCTCGATGCGGTCCACCCGGTATTGCCCCGCCTCCCCCTCAAGGCGCAGCACGTCACCCGCCCCCACCGCCAGCCGCGAGGGCGGCAGCGACAGGCGCAACCCGTCGCGCGCCAGCCGCGCCTCGGCCAGCCACCGCTCGGCGATGCTGCGCGCCTCGGCACGGGTCAGGGCCATCGGCACCTCGGTCGCGGCCACCGCGTGGCTTTCGTCGCGCGGTACGATCGCCTCTTCGGCGGCAACCGCGTGATCGCCGCCCGCCTCGACAAAGGTCAGGCGCACGCGCCCGGCGATCTCGGCCTGCGCCGCGCGGCTATGCTCAACCGGCGCATCCATCTCGTCGCTCTGCACCAGGTCCGCCGCTGGCACGGTCCAGTCCACCGCGCCCTTGCGCATGACAAACCGCAGGGCGCCGCCGCGCTCGAGCGCGTCGAACCCATGCGTCAGCATCAGCGGTTGCAGCGCCGCGCGCGCATCGCCCACGTGATCCACCCCGTAGCCGCGCACCACCCCGCGCAGATCCGACACATCGACTCCCTCCAGCCCCGCCTCGCGGCAGATCTCATCGACGACACCGTCCAGCGCGCGATGCGACAGCCGCCCCGCCACCCAGTGCCCGCGCGCGTAGTTCTCCGCGTCGGCCCATAGCTCCGCCCGCGCCGGAAATGCCGGGTAGGGTCGCGCGTCCCACGCCCAGACGAAGGCGCGGCGCATATCCACCATCGGCCCGCCATACTCGTCCGACACCGGATTGTTGCCCGGCTCTTGCCAATAGCTCAGCATCGCGCGCAGGTATTGCATCTGGATCAGCTCGTCGCGCCGCCCGTCCGAATGGTGCGGCAGGCCCGATTCCGACGATTTGGGATCGAAAAAACGGTTCGGCTGGTTGGCTCCCTTGTCCACCGCCGCGCATCCCAGCTCGGTAAACCAGATCGGCTTGGCCCCGGGCACCCACGCCGTCGGAACCGCCTGACGCACGCCACCGATGCGCGGATAGTGGTGCCGCGCCCACCAGTTGCGAATGTCCTTTACCCGCCAGATCCACGGCTCGTCATGCGCGCCATCGGTGATCGGCGTGCGGATTTGCGCGGCGCGCGCCTCGGGCGAATGGTAGTACCACGCATGGCCCTCGCCGCCTTCGATGTTGGATTTCAGGTAATCCAGGTCGTGGATCGCCGGCCAATCCCGTGCATCCGCGTGATCCGTCCCCTCGCGCCAGTCGCTCAGCGGCATGTAATTGTCGATCCCGACGAAATCCATCGTGTCATCGGCCCAAAGCGGGTCCAGCGGGTAATACCGGTCGCCGCTGCCATCCTCGGGGCTGTAACCTGCATATTCGGTCCAGTCGGCGGCGTAGCCGATGCGCACATCCGGCCCCAACAGGGCGCGCACCTCGCCCGCCAGCGCGATCAGCGCGTCAACCGCCGGAAAGCTGCCGCCGGGCCCGCGCACCCGCGTCAGCGCCCGCATTTCCGAGCCGATGCAGAACGCATCGACGCCCCCCGCCGCCGCGCACAGCGCCGCCTGGTGCAGGATGAAGCGGCCATAGCGCCACTCGTCGGGGCCGTGATAGGCCACCGTGCCTCCCACGACGGTGAAATCCGCCGCCGTGGCGCTGCCGAAAAACGCCGCCACCTGCTCTGCTGCCTCGGAGGTGCCATCGGGGCTGCCGTCGCGGCCCGGCGCAATCGCGGTGGTGATCCGCCCGCGCCACGGCAGGCGCGGCTGATCGGGCGCGTCGCTCCACGGATCGGGCAGGCCGTTGCCCGCCATCTGCTCCATCAGGATGAAGGGGTAAACCATCACCGCCTGCCCCTGCGCGCGCAAATGCGTCAGCGCCTCGATCACCGAGGCATCGGCGGGCGTGCCCCCATAAACCGGGCGATCGTCCGCATCCCGCGCCACCATATCGGCGCCCGCACGGCCCACGCCCGCCACGCGCCACGGCATTTCGGCGCCATCGGCGTCGCGATGCTCGACCTTGGGACGCACCCGGCACTGCCCGCAGCGCAGATCATCCCCGAACCAGCCCAGCACCAGCGACACCGCCTCGCAGCCCGGCGCCTCGGCCCCCAGTTGCGCCACCGACGCGGCAAAATCGGTTGGCCCGGCGGGGGTGTGCACGTTGGTGCTGACGCGCTTGCCGGGGCCGTGATCATAGCTGACCGGCGTCGTGGCCAGCGCGTATTCCCCGGTGCCCGGCATCATTGCCACCGCCCGCACCAGCGCACCGGGCCCCGGCACCGCGCCGGGCCGGGCCGTGCCGTGGCGCAGCACCTCGAAGGAAAACTGCGGCACCCGGTTGCCGAACTGCGCCAGCGGCAGATCCTCCATCACCACGTAGGCCGTGCCGCGATAGGCCGGCGCGGCGCCCGCGCCCTCGACCGCCTCGATCGCCGGGTCGGGGGCCTGGTCGCGGCTGCCGGTATAGACGCGCATGTTCAGCGCGTCCGCGGCCACCTCGACGCCATCGGCCCAGACCCGCGTGACCCCGCCAATCGGCCCCTCGCACAGCGCCACCGCAAGGCTGACCGTGTAGCTGTAGCTGCGCGTGGCGGGGCGCGGTGCGGTGCCCTTGCCGCCGCCACTGCGGCGCACCGCCTCGGTGAACCGGCTGGCCCAGATCACCTGCCCGCCCAACCGCATCCGGCCGTGCAGGCGCGGGATCGCGTCGCCCTCGCCCGCGCCGGTCAGGCGAAACCGCGCCACGCGGCCGGTTTCCACCGGCTCCGCCCCCGCGCCCAACAGCCGCTGATCCAGCGCCCGGCCCAGCGTCGCCCCCGCGAACCGGCCCACCGCCGTCATCGACAGGCCCAGCATCGTGCCGCCCACGGACCCGCCCAGCGCGGCCCCCGCCGCCGAAAATACGATCGTCGCCATCAGCCGACCTCCCCAGGAAAAGTGAACCGCGCCACCGCGCGGCGCCGCCACGGCGCGCTCAGCGGGCTTTCCACCACGCCGTGCCCGCTATAGGCGTGAATGAAACTTGGCGCCGCCCCGGTATTGCCGATCACGCCCAGGTGCTTGGCCACCGCGCCGTCGCGCATCCGAAAGAGCAGCACATCGCCCGGCGCATCCGCCGCGCCGATGGCCCGCGGCACCAGAACCCGCGCCGCCGCTCGCCACAATCGCTCGTCGCCCTGCGGCTCTGACCAGTCGCGGCTGTAGCGCGGTACCGCCATCGGCTCGGGGCCGATGACCTCGCGCCAGATGCCGCGCAGCAGGCCAAGGCAATCCGCCCCCGCCCCCCTGCTTGATGCCTGGTGCCGATAGGGCGTGCCGATCCAGCCGCGCGCCGCACGCACCACCCGCGCGCCGGTCATCGGCGGCTCCCGCCACCAGTGTCGCCGCTTGCAGCCGGGGCGGCTGTCATCCAGTCGGCACCGGGGATGTCCGGGAAACCCTGGAAATTCAGCGCGTTACTGAACTTGAACCGGCAGGTGCCAAACCGCTTGTCGCACCCCGCCGTCACGCGCACGCGGTCGCCCGCCCCCGGCGCCGCGCCCAGCGGCGCCCACAGCGCGATCTCGCGCCCGTCCCCGGCACGGTCCCGCTTGATCACACCGTGCAACCCCGCCGCCGCGCCATCCAGCACCACCAGCGCCCCACACGCAAACCAGCCCGGCGAAAACCCCGGCAACGCGGGCAGGCGCAGCACCCGCGCATCGTGCACATCCAGCACCTCCGCTTCGGC
>CAZOKA010000206.1:0-4820 GCA_964580265.1 uncultured Rhodobacterales bacterium
TCTTGCCGATGGTGCCTTCGTCCACGGCCTCGAATTCCATCGTGGCCTTGTCGGTTTCGATCTCGGCCAGCAGATCGCCGGCGGATACGGTATCGCCCTCTTTCACCAGCCATTTCGCAAGCGTGCCCTCCTCCATGGTGGGCGACAGCGCGGGCATGAGAATCTCGGTTGGCATTGTCGGTCTCTCCCTTACGCGTCCTGCGGAATTTCGGTGGCGTAGATATCTGTCCACAGCTCGGCCTCGTCCGGCTCGGGGCTGTTCTTGGCGAACTCGGCGCTGGCATTGACGATGCCCTTGATCTCCTTGTCGATCGCCTTGAGGTCTTCCTCGCTGGCGTGCTTGCCCGACAGCAGCAATTCGCGCACGTGTTCGATGGCGTCCTTTTCGTCGCGCATCTTCTGCACTTCCTCGCGGGTGCGGTATTTCGCCGGGTCCGACATCGAGTGGCCGCGATAGCGGTATGTCTTGATCTCCAGGATGTAGGGCCCCTTGCCGGAACGGCAGTGCGCGACCGCCTTGTCGCCCGCTTCCTTGACGGCCAGCACGTCCATGCCATCGACCGCCTCGCCGGGGATGCCGAATGCCTCGCCGCGGGTGTGCAGGTCGGGCGTCGAGGTCGAGCGCGCCTGCGCGGTGCCCATGGCGTACTGGTTGTTCTCGATCACGAACACCACCGGCAAATCCCACAGGGCGGCCATGTTGAACGTCTCGTAAACCTGGCCCTGGTTGGCCGCGCCATCGCCGAAATAGGTGAACGTCACCCGGTCATTGCCGCGGTACTTGTCGGAGAAAGCCAGCCCCGCACCCAATGGCACGTTGGCCCCCACGATGCCGTGGCCGCCGTAGAAATCCTTGTCCTTCGAGAACATGTGCATCGAGCCGCCCTTGCCGGCGGAATACCCGTCGCTGCGGCCGGTCAGCTCGGCCATGACGCCATCGGGGTTCATCCCGCAAGCCAGCATGTGACCGTGATCGCGATAGGTGGTGATGCGCTTGTCGCCGTCCTCGGCGGCGGCTTCGAGGCCGACAACGACTGCCTCCTGCCCGATATAGAGATGGCAGAACCCCCCGATCAGGCCCATCCCGTATAGCTGCCCCGCCTTTTCCTCGAATCGCCGGATCAGCAGCATGTCGCGGTAATACTGCTTCAGCTCGTCGGCGGAAACGTTTGGTTTCTTTTGGGTTTTTCTGGCTGCCATGCGGCTTCACCTCCCGGAAGGATCAATAGTTTAGCGTTAAACTATGTATACCCTATCATGCGCGCGGGGGCGAGGGCAAAGTGTATGGCGCGGCCGGGTGAGGCGCCGCCCGCGTGCGCCGCCCCTCGGCACCGGCCTGCTACCGAACGACGATTTCGTCGGCGCGGATCATGCCCAGCACGTCGCGCGCCTGCTCGTCCAGGAGGTCAAGATCAAGGTAATCGTCCGACAGCCGCCGCGTGAGGTTTTCCATCCGTGCCACCTCGGCCTGCAACCGGGTCAACTCGGTGCGCAGCGTCTCGGCATGCGCCCGCACCTCGGCGCGGCGGAACAGGCCGTAATCCCCGCGCACGGCGGCAAAGGTGAAATAGCTGCCCATCATCACGGCCAGCGCCATTAATACCAGCATTCCTATGGCCGGACGTCTGCGCGATCCCATTGCTCTGCCTCGTCGATGCGCCGGTACGTCCCGGCCTGTGCGCCACAATGACACAGCCGAATCGCTTTGTGAATCCCCGTTCTTCGCGCAGCCTGTCGCCGCGTTACACTGGATTGGCGCGCGCGCCGCTGGCATCATGCCCGCGACAGAGGAGGCTGACATGACACATCCCGCGCCGTTATCCGAGTTGGCCACGCACGAGGTCGAAAACCAGCCCGCGCCGCGCGACGGCGATCTGCCGCTGTGGCACGGTGACCCGGTGTTGCGCGCCCACGCCGCGCGCGCGGGCGCAGACACCGCCGCGCTCGACGCTGCCGGGGCCGCCTTCGGCAGCCGCGAGGCCCGCCACCACGCCGCCGAGGCCCGCCGCGATCCGCCGCGCCTGACAACCCATGACCGCGCCGGGCGCCGCGTGGACGAGGTGCAGTTCAACGCCGGCTACCACGCGGTGATGGCGTTGGGCACGCGCCATGGCTACGCCGCCAGCGCATGGGACGCCGCGGGGCACGCCCGGCCCGGCGGCCACAGCACCCACGCCGCCCTGTCCTACATGCTCAGCCAGATCGAGCCCGGCACCTGCTGCCCGCTGACCATGACCTATGCCGGCGTGCCCGCGCTGGCCGCCGATGACGGGCTGGCGGCGCAATGGCGTTCGGCGCTGGTGTCGCGCGACTACGATCCGGCCATCGCCCCCGTCGCGCAAAAGCGCGGCGCGACCATCGGCATGGCGATGACCGAGAAACAGGGCGGCTCGGACGTGCGCGCCAATTCCACCCGCGCCGTGCGCGATGGCGACGCCTATCGCCTGACCGGGCACAAGTGGTTCTGCTCGGCGCCGATGTCGGATGCCTTCCTGACACTGGCGCAGGCGGATGGGGGGCTGACCTGCTTTCTCGTGCCCAGGTGGCTCGACGGCGGGCGCAACCGCCTCTACGTGCAGCGCCTCAAGGACAAGCTGGGCAACCGCGCCAACGCCTCCAGCGAAATCGAGTATGACAACACCCTGGCCTGGCGGCTGGGCGAGGAGGGTGCAGGCGTCAAGACGATCATCGAGATGGTCCACCACACCCGTCTGGATACCGCTGTCGCGCCCGCCGGCCTGATGCGCGCCGCCCTGTCCGAGGCGGCCTGGTGGGTCTCCGGGCGCTCGGCCTTTCAGCGCCGCCTGATCGATCAGCCGCTGATGCGCGCGGTGATGGCCGATCTGACGCTGGAATGGGACAGCGCGCTGGCGCTGGCGATGGGCGCGGCGCGCGCCTTCGATGACGACACCGAAGGCGGCCGCGCCTTTGCCCGCATCGCCGTTGCACTGGCCAAGTACCTCAACAACAAGCGCGCCCCGGCGATGATCTACGAGGCGCTCGAGGCCCTTGGCGGCATGGGGTACATCGAGGAAACGCCGATGCCCATGCTCTACCGCGAGGCGCCGCTCAATGGCATATGGGAAGGCTCGGGCAACGTCATCTGCCTTGATATCCTTCGCACCCTGGCGCGCGCGCCGCTGGCGGCCGAGACCTTGCGCGCGCAACTGGCATCGGTGCGCGGCAGCGACGCGCGTTACGATGCCGCCCTCGACGCCCATTTTGAGCGCTGGCCTGCCCTGCCGCCCGAACCCGAGGCGCGCTGGTTCACCGAATCGCTGGCGCAACTGCTGGCGGCCTCCTACCTGATCGCGGATGCCCCTGGCGCGGTCGCCGATGGTTATGTCGCCACGCGGCTTGCCGGGCATCGCGGCGCCACCATCGGGGCAATCTCGGGGCTGGATTTCGATGCCATCCTCGCCCGCGTCGGCGCCGACGGGGCGTGATCCAGGCGTTTGCTGCTGCTCAAGACGCTGTTGGGCGTGCCCTGCTGTGGACATTCGATATAGTGCCTCGCGCGGCTTCTCAGCCGGTCGCCCAACGTCCGCAACAGGCCATCCCCGCCCGCCAGAACCGGGCACCCTGTGTCGGATGTAGAACGCCAGAGTGGAAAACATGCACCGCGCGAACGGGCGGTCAGATCATGACCTTCATCCGCCTGCCCTGGAAAGGTCCAAGAACGGCATCCGGGACGGATTTATCGGTGACCAGCATATCGATCTGCTCCGGGTCGCAATATTTCACGCGGCTGATCTGGCCAAGCTTGGTGTGATCGACCAGGAGCACGGTTTCATTGGCTTGCTCCATCATGGCTCCCGCGACGGAAGCCTCGTGCAGATCGTAGTCGAAGGCGCCTTTTTCTGCGTCCAGCGCGACAGGCGCCACGAAGGCCAGGTCAACATGAAACCGGCGAATTTCCGTAAGCGTGAGTTCACCATATGTAGCTGGAACATCGCTAATGATGCCGCCGCCAAGAAGTAAGAGATCAATTTGCGTACCGGCACCCTGGAGCGTGGTGGCAATATCAATCGAATTGGTAATGACGGTTATGCCGCTGAGTTTTGCGAGTTCGTGCGCGAATACCGAAGTGGTCGTTCCCGCATCGACGAGAATGGTTTGCCCAGGCAGCACAAGACCGGCAGCCTTGCGGGCGATTTCCCGCTTTGCCCTGATCTGTTTGTCCTGGCGCTTGCGGAAGGGCGGCTCGGATCGCGCCTGCGACAGCAATGCTCCGCCATGGACACGGGTGATCAGCCCATCCACCTCGAGATCGACCAGATCGCGCCGCACCGTTTCGCGTGACACACCAAGCATGACGGCAAGGTTGGTCGCGCTGACCTGTCCGCTGGTTTTCAAGACGTGCAGGATGCGCTTGTGCCGTTCCTTGTACCACATGTGATGACCTAACCTGCCGTATCAAATGGCTTTCTGCGGCGATAATAGGCCAGTATTCCCTTCATGCCCAGCAATGCCGCCATGACGACAGCCATCAGGCAGGTCGAGAAGGCAGCAGCCTGAGATGTCAGTCCGGCATCGTCGAGCCGCATGATGGTAACGGCGGCGACGTTGAGTTCCGGGGTGGTGAGGAACACGACGGCCGACAGCGTGACCATGGAGCGCATGAAGATGAAAAAGAAAACCGAGATCAGCATCGGCGCGATGAATGGCGCAATCACGTTGATGGCAATGCGCCCCATTCCCGCCCCCAGGCTGCTGGCCGCTTCCTCATAGGCTGCGGGGAGTTGCTGAAAGCCGGTCATCGCGGTCAGGAAAGCCTGTGTATGATAATGGTAGAAGTTCACGATGGCGATCAGCGCGGC
>CAZOKA010000207.1:0-4818 GCA_964580265.1 uncultured Rhodobacterales bacterium
GCGGGTATAAAGTGCCATCCACAATCGTTGTTGCGCCCACCCGGCGGTCGGGCACAGCGCGGCTCCTGGGCCGACCACCTCAACGACCGCTCAAGGTCAAACACAGACAACACCACGCCGGCCTGTGCGGCGGCGCGTAGGGGGGTGTGCGCAAACTCCCGGCGACGGGGGCGATGTGGCGCGTTAGAATCGCCCCATGGATAACGCGCTTGACCTGGAAACCCGCACCGGCCTGCCCGAGCATTTGCTTGTGCTGGCCCGCAAGTACCCCCGCGCCGAGTGGCGGGGGCATGACAATTTCAACGATCTGACGGCGTTCTGGCTGGAGCGGCACCTGATGTTTCGCAAGGTGCTGGACAAGCTGGTGAGCGATGCGCAGCTTCAACTGGACGAGGCGCAGCCGCGATATGGCGCCGAGTTGTCGCGCTATACCGGGTTTTTCCTGAACCAGTTGCATGGCCATCACATGATCGAGGATCACGAGTATTTCCCGAAGTTCCAGAACTTCGACAAGCGGCTGCTGCGGGCGTTCGAGGTGCTGGACGCGGATCATCACGCGCTGGACCGGCACATGAAGGACCTGGCCGACGGCACCAACGCGGTGCTGCAGGCCCTGCAAGAGGGCAAGGGCGCGCATGACGGCGTGGGCCGGCTGTTGCAGGTGCAGGAGGGGTTTCGCGGGTTCCTGGACCGACACCTGATGGACGAGGAGGAAATCATCGTGCCGATCGTCCTGGAATATGGCGAAGAAATGGGCTGAAGCCGGGTTTGATTGATCTGTCTCAATGTGGGGCGGCGGTGCGGTGCGCTAGGGTCTGTGCCGACGCAAGACAAGGAGAGCGCGACATGTCCCACACACCCCATGAACTACAGGACGAATTCCCGGACCTGGCCGACAAGATCGCCGAGAAAAAGCACGGTGACGCCCATTTCGCCAAGCTGGCGGAAGAGTATCACGAGCTGAACCGGGCGGTGCACCGGGCGGAGACGAACGTGGAGCCGGTTGAGGAACTGGCCGAGGTGGAAATGCGCAAGAAGCGCGCCGCGCTGAAGGATCAGCTATATGCGATGCTGACCGACTGAGCGGGGCGCTGTTGATCGGTGTGGCTTCGCCACGCTTTGAAAGTGGGTGCGGGGGCTTTGCCCCCGCCCCGTAGGGGCGCTGCCCCGCCGCGCGTTTCACGCGCGGCCCCCCGGAGTATTTCTTGCAAGATGAAGCTGTATTGGCGGTGGGCGTTTTCGACGGCTATTCCACCGCGTAGGGCAGCACGTCGCGGCGGTCGGCATCGACCGTGAGCCGCCGTTCCAGCGGCGGCACCGAGCGTTGGTGGCAGGTGGTGCGTTCGCAGATGCGGCAGGAGATGCCGATCGGCTCGAACGCGCGGGGGTTGGTGAGGTCCAGGTCATCGGCATAGACCAGCGCGCTGGCGTGGCGCACCTCGCAGCCCAGCGCGATGGCGAAGCGGCGGATCGGCGCGCCGAAGCTGCCGCCGGGTTTGGACACGTCGCGCGCGAGGCTGATATAGCGCACGCCATCGGGGGTTTCGGCGAGTTGGCGCAGGAAGCGGCCCGGCGTCTCGAAGGCGCGGTGCACGTTCCACAGCGGGCAGGCGCCGCCGAAGCGCGCGAATTGCAGATGCGTGGCCGAGTGGCGCTTGGTTATGGTGCCGGCCTGATCGACGCGCACGAAGAAGAACGGCACCCCCTTGGCGCCGGGGCGTTGCAGGGTGGACAGGCGGTGCGCCACCTGTTCGATGGACGCGCCGAAGCGGTGCGCCAGCAGCTCGAGATCGTGGCGGGTGTCCTGCGCGGCGGCGAGGAAGGCGCCGTAGGGCATCAGGGCTGCACCGGCGAAGTAGTTGGCCAGCCCGATCTTGGCGATGGCGCGGGCGGCGTCGGATTGGAACCGGGCGAGATCGAGCGTCGCCTCGATCAGCGGGTCGTGGTTGAGCAGCGCCAGTTGCAGCAGCATCTGGAAGGCGCGGGTTTCGGGCGCCGCGCGGCTGGACAGGGTCAGGATGCGCGCGGCGGGGTCGAACTGCCGCAGGCGGGGGGTGTCGGCTTGTGCGACGCTGACGCCGGCGCGCTCAAGCGCGGCGGCGGCGTGGGCGGCCGCCGGGGTGCCGGGCGCGGCGCGGGCGGCGAAGTGTTCGGCGGCGTGATCGACGGCGTCGATGTAATTGTCGCAGTAGTGGAAGAAATCGCGCACCTCGTCCCAGGGGCTGGGCTGCATGCGGGAATCGTCGCGGCCAAGCGCCTCGTCCAGCGAGGCGAGGCGCTCGCGCGTTTCGCGGTAGGCGCGGTGCAGGTCGAGAAAGGCGCGCGCCAGGGCCGGCGCGTTCGAGGCGGCGAGGCGCAGATCGGCCATCGGCGGCGCGTTGTCGGCAAAGACGGGATCGGCCATCGCCTCGCGCATGTCCGACACGAGCCGGGCGCTCTCGCCGCTGCCCAGCTCGGTCACGTCGAAGCCGAATTCCTGCGCCAGCGCCAGAACGACGGTGGTCGAGACCGGGCGGTTGTTGTTTTCCATCTGGTTGAGATAGGGCAGGGACACGCCCAGCTTGGCGGCGAAATCCTTTTGCGTCAGGCCGAGGCGCTGGCGCGTTTCGCGCAGCTTGGCGCCGGCGTAGAGTTTTCGGGTGGCCATGCGGGGTGCCTTTGCAAACTCGTGTTCCCCGAGTTGTAAATCTGCAAAGCGGCGGGGGCAAGGCGGGTGTTGGGGGCGGCGGCTTGGCCCCTTGGCGCGGGCTGCAAGCCCGGGCCGCGCCCTGGGCCGCCGGGCACGCTCAGATCCCCAGGCGGCGTTCGCGGCGGATGACGGCGAGGATAGACAGCACCGAGAAAACCGAGGTGATGAACATGATCCAGGTCAGCGGAAACTCGCCCCGTCCCGGCACCAGCAGCGCGCCGGCCAGCGCCGACAGCACCGCGCCGCCGCCGATCATGATCGCACCGCCAAGGCCCGAGGCGGTGCCGGCCAGGCGCGGGCGCACCGACAGCATGCCGGCGGTGGCGTTCGAGATAACCATGCCGTTGCCAAGGCCCACCATCGTCATGAAGCCGAAAAACACCAGCGGCCCGGAAAACCCGGCATAGGACAGCAGCAGCGACATCCCCATCCCCGATGACGCGCTGAGCGCGCCCCAAAGCACCATGCGGTTGACGCCGATCCGCGCCGAGAGCAGGCCGGTGGCCCAGTTGCCCATGAAATAGCCGATGGCGGGGGCGGAGAAGTAGAAGCCCAGCACGCCGGGGCTGAGGTGGAATACCTCGCTGCCGACGAAGGGCGCGCCGCCCAGGTAGGCAAAGAACGCCCCCGATCCGAACGCGGCGGCAAGGCAGTAGCCCCAGAAGCGCGGCGCGGTCAGCAGCTCGGGGTATTCGCGGAATTGCTGCGCCAGGGTGTTGGTGCTGGGCGGTGCGGTTTCGCCCAAATCGCGCCAAGTGACCGCCAGCACGATCAGCCCGCACAGCAGCAGCAGCCAGAAATTCGCGGTCCAGCCGAACAGTTCTTCGAGCACGCCGCCGATGGCGGGGCCGAGCATGGGCACCACGGCCATGCCCATGGTGACGTAGCCGATCATGGAGGCGGCGCGGTCCTGGTCGTAGATATCGCGCACCACCGCGCGCGACAGCACCATCGCGATGGCCACGACCGCCTGGATCATGCGAAATGCAAGGAAGATGAAGGCGTTGGGCGCCAGCAGGCAGCCCAGAGTCGCGATGCAGAAGATCACCAGCCCCCACAGGATCAGCGGGCGGCGGCCGTACTTGTCCGAAACCGGGCCGATCAGCACCTGGAGCACCGCGTTCATGCCAAGGTAGATCGCGACCGAAAGCTGCATCAGGCGGTAATCGGTGTTGAAATACTCGGCCATGCCGGGCAGCGACGGCAGAAAGACATTCATGCTCAGCGCCGAAATCCCGGCCAGCAGGATCAGCGTCGATATATGGGGTGGGCGATCCGGCTTGAGATACCCGGAGGTTGAGTCGCGCGTCATTCCACAATCGGTAGGACGCGGTTCGGGGGAAGTCCATTGCGCCGCTGCGGAAATATTCAATTTTGCTATTAGCAAAACTTGTATTTTCCAAAATTTGCAAATTTGCCGAAAATCGTTTTGTGCCGGGTCTTTCGCCCTGTATACGGGCGCCAAACGGAAGGAAGCAGCCATGAAAGATATCCTGCAGGAACTGGAAAACCGCCGTGAACAGGCCCGCCTGGGGGGCGGCGCGAGACGGATCGACGCGCAGCACGGACGCGGCAAGCTGACCGCGCGGGAGCGGATCGATCTGCTGCTCGACGAGGGCACGTTCGAGGAATTCGACATGTTCGTCGCGCATCGCTGCACCGATTTCGGGATGGAAAAGCAACGCCCCTACGGCGATGGCGTGGTGACCGGCTGGGGCACGGTGAACGGGCGCATGATCTACGTGTTCAGCCAGGATTTCACGGTGTTCGGCGGCTCGCTTTCGGCGACGCACGCGCAGAAGATCTGCAAGATCATGGACATGGCGATGCAGAACGGCGCGCCGGTGGTGGGGCTGAACGATTCGGGCGGTGCCCGCATCCAGGAGGGCGTGGACAGCCTGGCCGGCTATGCCGAGGTGTTCCAGCGCAATATCGAGGCCTCGGGCGTGATTCCGCAGATCAGCGTGATCATGGGGCCCTGCGCCGGCGGTGCGGTCTACTCCCCGGCGATGACCGACTTCATCTTCATGGTCAAGGACAGCTCCTACATGTTCGTGACCGGCCCGGAGGTGGTGAAGACGGTGACGTCCGAGGAGGTCACCGCCGAGGAGCTGGGCGGCGCGCGCACG
>CAZOKA010000208.1:0-4789 GCA_964580265.1 uncultured Rhodobacterales bacterium
ACAGGCCACAACCGGAAGGGGCGCGGGAACCTTTGGCCGGGAGGTGAACACAGGTAGTGTGTTGCATCGAACCGGATTAACCCGCCCGTCGCGCCCCCCGCGCGGGTGTGTGCCCGTCCTTGAAGCGATTCCAATTGAACGCGATACGCTTCAGGCCCCGGTGCGTTTGACCGCCGCGACCATATCCAGAAGCCGCGGACCAAGTTCCTCTTCCAGCCGTTCGCGCGGCAGGATGTAGGCCGGACCGCCCAGGTTGAACGCCAGCATCGGCGCGTCCCCCTGCGGCGAGCGATAGGGCACCGATACGGCGTTCACGTCCGATTGCCATTTGCCGATGCTTGCGTAAAACCCGCGCGTGCGGATTTGCTCGGCGGCCTCGGCGATCTCGTCGCGGATGCGGGGCCAATCCTCGGGTGGGGTGGCCTCTTCTATCCGCTCCATGATCTGGGCGCGTTCGGTTTCGGAGGCGCCCGCGATATAAGCGCGTCCCATGGCCGAGCGCTTGAGGGAAATGCGCGAGCCAACGCTGAGTTGCAGTGAGATCATGCTGCGCGCGGCGCGGGCGCACGCGATATAGGTCATCGCCAGATCGTCGCGCCCACCAAGGGCGACGAGCACCCCATCGCCGCTATCGTCGGCAAGACGTTGCATCAATGGTTGCGCCGTCTCGCGCACCTTGAGCCCGCCAAGGCACGCATACCCAAGGCCCAGAACCGGCACCCCCATGCGGTAGCGGCCGGTATCGTCATCATAGACCAGATAGCCAAGTTTCATCAGCGTATAGGTGAGACGGGAAACCGTGGAATTGGGCAACCCCGTTCGTGCCGCAAGTTCGCGATTGCCAAGCCCGGCCTTGTCCGATGGCCTGTAGGCGCGCAGAAGTTCAAGGCCGCGATGCAGGGCAGTGACGAACTGTCGGTCGCCGCTGTTCTTGTCGGTTTCTTCTCCGGTGGTCTGTGCGTTTCTTTTTCTCATTGTTCCGATCCTGATACAGGAAAGCGACGTAACGTCAATTTCCGGGTGCGGCGGCACGTTCGGCATCCGCGAGTTGACGCCAGAGCACCTTGCCGGCGCCCGATTTCGGCAGACTGTCCACGAAGGCCACCGCGCGGGGGCATTTATAGGCGGCCATTTCCGCGTGGCACCATTCGATGATGGCCCTTTCGGACACGGTCTTGCGCGCGGCGATGGCGGGCACGACATAGGCCTTGACGGTTTCGCCGCGGCGCGGGTCTTGCGCCCCGATCACGCATACCTCGGCGATGTCCGGGTTGTGGTGCATGAGGGCTTCGACCTCGGCCGGCCAGACCTTGAAGCCGGAGGCGTTGATCATCCGCTTGACGCGATCGACCATGTAGAAATAGCCGTCCTCGTCATAGTAGCCCAGATCACCGGTGCGAAAGAAGGGTTTGCCGTCAAGATCAAGAAACGCCTTTTCGGTTTCCTCGGGCCGATTCCAGTAGCCCAGGAATACTTGTGGCGCGTGGGTGACGATTTCGCCTACCTCGCCGCGGTCCAGTTCGCGCCCGTCATCCGTTGAAAGCACCCGGCTGTCCACATCGAACACCGGAATACCGAGGCATTGCCGCCTGGGTTCCGTAACCGGGTTGATATGCGTTGCCGCCATGGTTTCGGACAGGCCATAGCCCTCGATATAATCCAACCCTGTCATGTCGCGCAGGCGCTTGGCGATGGCTTCGGGCATGGCGGCGCCACCGCCGCCGATCGCCTCCAGGCTGGACAGGTCGTAGCTGTCGAAATCGGGGTCGTTCACCAGGTCGATCGCCATCGTCGAGATCGAACGCCATCGCGTGACCTTGTGCCGTTCAATCAGCGCGGCCGCAGTGCGGCGATCCCATCGGGTCATCACTACTATGGCGCCGCCTACCAAGATCGGGCCGTTCATGCTGGCCTGCATCCCGGTGACATGAAACAGCGGCAATGTCGCGAGATTCACGCTGGTTTCGTCGATGGGGTTCCACACCACGCTGCCAAGAGCGGTGACCATCACGGTGCGATGGCTGTGCATGCAGCCCTTCGGCTGTCCCGTGGTGCCAGAGCTGTACGGAATCACGGCCAGATCGTACGAACCCGCGCTGTGCGGCGCGGGCGTGTGCCCCGCGTTCAGGGCGTCGGTCCACCGGATCAGGCCCGGCCCGCGAAGGCGTGCGTCCGACATCGAATCCAGCGGACCCGGCAAGGGGATATCGCGCGCCGCATCGGCCATGTCGGCATAGGCGGCGGCGACGATATGGTCCAGATCGCCCGCCTCGACCAACGGCGCGATGTGGTCCAGCAATTCGCTGCCGGCCAAGGCCACGCGGGCGCCGGTGTCGTGGGCAAGATGCTCCAGCTCGGCGTGCCGGTTCATCGGGTTTACCGGAATCACGGCCGCATCGGCACGCAGGATCGCGTAATATCCGATGATGAATTGCGGGCTGTTCTGCATATAGAGCAGCACCCTGTCACCGCGCCGAACGCCCAGATTTTGCAGGGTGCCTGCCAGCGCCTCGACGCGCGCCAGAAGGTCCGAATAGGTCAATACCGCGCCATGAAAGATCAATGCCGGGCGTTGCGGATACCGTGCCGCCGTGCGCGCAAGGTTCTCAAAGATACTATGGTCCGGAAGGTCCAGGTGATGCGGCACCCCTTCGGGCCAGTGCTCAAGATGACGGGTCAGTGCCGGCATCAGTATTTCATCCCCGGCAGGTTGAGCGATGCCGTGTTGCCTCCATCCACCGGCAACGCCTGCCCGGTTACAAAGCTGGCGTCATCGCTGGCCAGAAAGGCGATGGCAGCGGCAATTTCCTCGGGCCTGCCATAGCGGCGCAACTCGCACCGCGCGCCAAGGCGGTCCTCCTTGCCCGAGGCGCGGGCATAGTCGAATACCGGCTTTGTCATCCCGGTCTCGATCAGGCCGGGGCAAACCGCGTTGACGCGGATTCCATAGCTGCCCAGGTCGCAGGCGCAGGTCATGGTCAGGTTGATCACCCCCGCCTTGGATGCCGAATAGATGTTGCCCCCGGCGCCCGAGCGGATGCCAGCGACAGATGCCGTGTTCACGATAGCCCCGCCATTCCCTTGCTCGATCATCACCGGGGCCACGTGCTTGATGAAATGTGCCACGCCGAACAGGTTCACCCCCATCACGCGCGGCCATTCCGTGCTGTCGATTTCCGTAATGGGCGCGGCGGTGCATATGATGCCAGCGTTGTTGCACAGCAGGTCGATACGCCCGAACCGTTCCTTGACAGCGGCGACGCAGTCGCGGACCGCGCCTTCGTCAGAGACATCGCAGGCATATGTCATGTGGGTGCCGCCCTCTTCGGGAACGGCCGCAGTCAGCGCATCTGCGTTGATATCCACCAGCGCGACGCGGGCGCCCTCGGCCGCGAGGCGGGCCGCCGTGGCACGGCCTATGCCGCTGGATGCTCCTGTAACGATGGCGATCCTGCCGTCAAATCGCATGGCTCAATACCCTCCCGTTTACCGGACGGTTGCACAATCCAGCATTGGGATCAATATTTCGAAATATTTTTCCGCACGGCGGGATGCAAATGCTTATCGATGCCGATCAGCCCGACAGCCATTGCTTTCATGCACAAAGGCATTCTCTTTGCCGGCCGAATCTGAGATAGCAGGCATACCGGATTTCGCGCGCCAGCCTTGAAAGGATGACCATGACATTGCAACGCCCCGTGATCAAAAATCCTCGGGTTCCCGCATCGCTGGCCGGGATAGTCAATGCGCTTTGCACGGCGGCGATTGAGGTGAATGCGATCGTCGGGCGCGGCCCGCTGGGTCAGGTTCTGGGCGCGCAGGTGGGCGAGAATACCGATGGCGACGCGCAAAAGGCACTGGACGTGCGGGCCGACGAACTGTTTGCAAGCGCCTTGGGGCAAACGGATGTGCGGTGGTACGCCTCCGAGGAACAAGATATCGCGCTCGAACTGAATTCCAGCGGCGGGTATGCGGTAGCGATAGATCCGCTGGATGGCTCGTCGAACATCGACGTGAACGTCTCCATCGGGACGATCTTTTCGATCTTCGACGCCAAGGATGACGCCGAGGCATCGTTCCTGCGACCGGCATCCGATCAGTTGGCGGGCGGCTACGTGATCTATGGCCCGCATTGCGCACTGGTAGTGACATTCGGCGATGGCGTTCTGATGTTCGTGCTGGATCGGGATACGGGCAGGTTCGAACTGGTCGATCCGGCGCTCAGCATCCCCGAACGCACCAGCGAGTTCGCGATCAACGCCTCGAACCAGCGCCACTGGCAGGCGCCGGTGCGCGGATATATAGATGCCTGCCTCGCAGGGGCCGAGGGGCCGCGCGGACGCGATTTCAACATGCGATGGGTCGGCTCCCTGGTGGCGGAAACCCACCGCATCCTTAGTCGCGGTGGGGTTTTCCTCTATCCCGGTGATGCGCGAAAAGGATATGCGCAAGGCCGCCTGCGGATGGTTTACGAGTGTGCCCCGATCGCTTTCGTGGCCGAGCAGGCCGGCGGAATGGCCACCGATGGGAAAACCCCGATCATGGAGCAGCAGGCGTCGGCTCTGCATGCGCGCATTCCCCTTGTATTCGGTAGCGCGGAAGAGGTGCGCGAGGTTGCCCGGAGCCACGCCGGCATCGCCGAGACGCCCGAGGTGTAGCGGACACTGGAACTGCGCAGCGCGCCGCGTTATGAGGGGCGCGACAACCCGAAGCCGACCTATCGATGCGCGCTGAAAAGGATAGCGAGAGATGACATTAATCACCCTTCGTCAATTGCTGGATGACGCGG
>CAZOKA010000209.1:0-4771 GCA_964580265.1 uncultured Rhodobacterales bacterium
ATTCCGGGAACACAGATTGGGATGGCCAGCACATGACAGATATCCACCTCCACGGCGGGGCCGACAAGACCCTCTGCGCATGGCCCCGCCTGCATGGGGCGGAGATGCTTCTCGTCGGCAAGATATGCCTCATGGCGCTGCTGGTGTTTGCGCTGGCCACGCTCAAGGAACAAGCCGTGGCATGGGGGGCCTTCTCGATCAGCTTTCTGCCAGCCGCCGGGTTGCTCGCACTCGGCCTATACCTGCGGCGTATGAAACCCGGGCTTCCACATCTTGCACATCTGTCGATCGGTCTGGCGATCTACCTGGGGTTCTCTGGCGTTATCGCCATTTTTATCTACCTGCGTTTTCCTATCAGCGTGCCGCTCATCGACCCGGCCTTGATTGCCATCGACCGTCAGCTTGGCTATTCTTGGCCCCAGTTCGTTTCGACGCTTTCAGCCTATCCGATATCGGGTCACGCACTTGGCTGGGTATATCACAGTTCGCTACCGCAACTCATGGCGCTGGTTGCGTTCCTTGCGCTCAGCGCGCGCATCACGCGCCTGCATCAGGCGCTTTTTACCGGCACCATCAGCCTGTTGCTCGCCTGTCTGATCTGGTGGGCATGGCCCAGTATCGGCCCCTCGGCCCATGTCACGGTCGATCCCGAAGCCGTGCGCGCGATTGGCCTGTTCACTGATGGCGACTATGGTGCACGCCTGAACGCGCTTGTTCAGAACGGAACTTCCGTAATCCACCCCGGTGACGTGATAGGCACTATCGCCTTTCCATCCTATCATACGGTCATGGCTCTCTTGATGGTGTGGTACTTACGCGGCACGCCCCTGTTCATACCGGCGCTGGTATTGAACCTGGCTATGGTGCCCGCCATCCTGGCCCATGGCGGGCATCACCTTTCGGATATGGGGGCGGGATTGCCATCTTTGTCATCGCGGCGGCTCTGGCCGCCAGGCTGGCACCCGCGCCGCGGTAGTCAGGGCTCGCCCATCAAGCCCGCCGCATTGATGCCGGCCATGGCGGCGACCTCGTCATTGTCCGACGAATCGCCTGTCACACCGACAGCGCCCAGGACCGCGCCGCGCCGGTCGCGCAGCAGAACACCCCCCGGCACCGGCACCACCTGCCCACCGAACGCGCCGTTCACGGCGTTCATGAAATACGCCTGCGCCTCAGCCCGGGCCATCTGAGCGCGCCCGCCCATGCCCAGCATCACCGCGCCATACGCCTTGCCCTGCGCGATCGCGAACCGCCCCGGCGAGGCCCCGTCGGAGCGCTCGAACGCCACAACGTGGCCACCCGTATCCAGAACCACCACGCTCAGGGGCTTCATCCCCGCCGCGCGGCCCGCCTCCATCGTCTTGCGAATGATCGTCCGCGCGCGCCGCAATGAGAGTCCAGCCATGTCTTGTGCCTCCGTCATGTCCTTGTTGCGATGGTGGGACGGGGAAATGCCCCGCCCCTCAGCCTTGTGCCTTTAGCTCCAGCCGCCGGGCATGCAGCACCGGCTCGGTATAGCCGGAAGGCTGCACACGCCCCTCGAACACCAGCTCGCAGGCCGCCTTGAACGCCACGCCATCGAAATCGGGCGCCATAGGCCGATAGGCCGGATCGCCCGCGTTCTGGCGATCCACGACTTCGGCCATCTTCTTCATCGCTGCCATCACCTGTGCCTTGCTGACCACGCCGTGATGCAGCCAATTCGCCAGCGCCTGGCTGCTGATCCGGCAGGTGGCGCGGTCCTCCATCAGGCCCACGTCGTTGATGTCTGGCACCTTGGAGCAGCCAACCCCCTGATCGACCCAGCGCACCACGTAGCCCAGGATACCCTGTGCGTTGTTCTCGATCTCGCGGGTCACCTCGTCGGCGGGCAGGTTACGCCCGCTCATCAGCGGGATGGTCAGCAGATCGTCCAGCGTGCCGCGCGGCCCGCCCTTGGCAATCTCGTCCTGCCGCGCGGCCACGTCCACCTTGTGGTAATGCGTGGCGTGCAACACCGCGGCGGTGGGGCTGGGCACCCAGGCGCAGTTCGCGCCGGCCTGAGGGTGGCCGATCTTGGCCTCCAGCATGTCGGCCATACGATCGGGCATCGCCCACATTCCCTTGCCGATCTGCGCCCGCCCGCGGAACCCGCAAGCCAGCCCGATATCGACGTTGCGATCCTCGTAGGACGCGATCCAGGGGGTCGATTTCATCTCGCCCTTGGGCAGCATCGGCCCCGCCTCCATGCTGGTATGGATTTCATCGCCGGTCCGATCCAGGAACCCGGTGTTGATGAAGGCCACACGCGCCTTGGCCGCGCGTATGCACTCGCGCAGGTTGACGCTGGTGCGGCGTTCCTCGTCCATGATGCCGATCTTGACGGTATTTGCCGGCAGGCCAAGAATCTGCTCGACGCGGGCAAATATCGCGTCGGCGAATGCCACCTCGGCCGAGCCGTGCATCTTGGGTTTAACCACGTAGACGCTGCCGTGATCGCTGTTGCCGCCCTCGCGGCGCAGGTCGTGCATGGCGATGGCCACCGTCACCAGCGCATCCATCAGCCCCTCGCCAACCTCGTTCCCGTCGCGGTCCAGAACCGCCGGGGTGGTCATCAGGTGCCCGACGTTGCGCACCAGCATCAGCGAGCGCCCCTTCAGGCGCGCTGTGCCGCCATCGGGCGTGGTATAGGAAATGTCATCCGCCAGGCGCCGGGTGAACCGGGTTCCGCCCTTGTCCACCTCCTCGGCCAAGTCCCCCTTCATCAGGCCCAGCCAGTTTTCATAGGCCGCGACCTTGTCCTCGGCATCGACGCAGGCCACCGAATCTTCGCAATCCATGATCGTGGACAGGGCCGCTTCCAGCCGGATATCGGAAATACCGGCAGCATCGGACGCGCCGATCTGGCTGCCGGGATCGATATCCACGATGATGTGCAACCCGTTCTGGCGCAGGATCACGCCCTTCGGCGCTTCGGCCTCGCCGATATACCCGGCAAAACACGCCGGATCGGCCAGCGCGGGCGACAGCGTTCCACCCTTGACCGACAGCGCGCCCACATCGGCCCAGCGCACCTGCGCCAGGGGCACGACATCGTCAAGGAATTCACGGCCCCACG
Organism: uncultured Rhodobacterales bacterium; assembly: GCA_964580265.1. Taxonomy (GTDB): domain Bacteria; phylum Pseudomonadota; class Alphaproteobacteria; order Rhodobacterales; family Rhodobacteraceae; genus Sediminimonas. The sequence continues at coordinate 3,098 of CAZOKA010000209.1, forward strand.
CGATCACCCGCGCCCCGCGCGCGGTGTCATAACCGCCCTTGGGCGGCAGATCGCCCAACGCATCGGTGCCATACAGCGCATCATAGAGCGACCCCCACCGCGCATTCGCCGCGTTCAGGGCAAAGCGCGCGTTGGTGATCGGCACCACCAGTTGCGGCCCGGCGACCGTCGCGATTTCAGGATCGACGCCAGCGGTCTCGATCTCGAACGCACCGCTATCGGGTTCAATATACCCTATTTCCGTGAGAAACGCGCGATACTCCGCCGCATCATGCGCCTGCCCGGCACGCGCGGTGTGCCACTCGTCAATCTGCCGCTGTATGTCTTCGCGCCGCTCAAGCAGTGAACGGTTCTGCGGCCCCATGTTGTGCACCAGATTGGAAAACCCTTCCCAAAAGGCGCTGGCATCCACGCCCGTGCCCGGCAGGGCGCGCTTTTCGATGAAGGCGACCAGTTCCGCCGCTACCTGAAGACCATTCTTGTCGATCCGCTGCGTCATGCTTTCCTCCTCGCGCTGGATGCACCATAACGCTTAGCCGGGTGAATTCCGATAGGCAACATTATTGGTAAAAAATTATTACCAATGCCTGCCTTACTACCGTTTTCGGTGGCACCGATCGCTGCAATAGCGCAGCTCGGACCAGACCCTTGCCCATTTGCGCCGCCACGCGAATGGGCGCCCGCAGCCCGCGCAGGTCTTGATCGGCAGATCGGATGTTCGGCGCATCCGCCCCGTCACGCCACCTGTGTGCCAGTGGCAGGCGGCATGTCTGCAGGTTTGCGCGTTTCGGCAGTCGTGCCGGATGCGAACGTGGCAAAAACCTCCGCCCCGGATACGATATTGGCGCGGCATGTCATTGCAGCCCCGCCTGTGCCGCCCTACCCTCGCCTCCGCAATCCAACGGGAGTCGCCCACGATGAAAGATGCCGCACCGCAAACCATCCATCTTGCCGATTACACGCCGCCAGCCTTCCTGGTCGATAGCGTCCATCTGACCTTCCGTCTCGACCCGGAAAAGACGCGCGTGATCAGCAAGGTGGATTTCCGCCCCAACCCGCAGGCCAGATCGCGCGAGTTTTTCCTGCATGGCGAAGGGCCGACCCTGCAATGGGCGCGGATCGACGGGCGCGATGTGACGCCGCACATCACCGATACCGGCCTGACATGCGAGGTGCCCGACGCGCCCTTTACGTGGGAGGCCGAGGTTGAGATCAACCCTGCCGCCAACACCGCGCTGGAGGGCCTCTACACCTCGAACGGAATGTATTGCACGCAATGCGAGGCCGAAGGGTTCCGCCGCATCACCTACTACCCCGACCGACCGGACGTGATGGCCCCCTTTACCGTGCGGATTGAGGGAAGCGAGCCGGTGCTGCTGTCCAACGGCAACCCACTGGATAGCGGGCCGGATTGGGCGGAATGGCACGACCCGTGGCCGAAACCGGCCTACCTGTTCGCATTGGTCGCCGGCGATCTGCGCGCGCACCAGGGCAGCTTTACCACCCGGTCGGGGCGGGAGGTGGCGCTCAATGTCTGGGTGCGCCCCGATGACATCGGCAAATGCGCCTTCGCCATGGAATCGCTCAAGAAATCAATGCTGTGGGACGAACGGAAATACAGCCGTGAATACGATCTGGACGTGTTCAATATCGTTGCCGTCGATGATTTCAACA
>CAZOKA010000210.1:0-4746 GCA_964580265.1 uncultured Rhodobacterales bacterium
TAATTTCCTGCCCGTCCTGCGCGCGGCAGGGTTTTGACGTGATCCGGACGGTGGAAACCCTCGAACAGCGCCTCGAACACATCAAGACCCCGATGAGCCTGTCGATCATCGGCTGCGTCGTGAATGGCCCCGGCGAGGCCCTGATGACAGATGTCGGGTTCACCGGCGGCGGGGCAGGGGCCGGCATGGTCTACCTGGCCGGGGCGCAAAGCCACAAGTTGTCGAACGAGCAGATGATCGACCACATCGTCGAGCAGGTCGAGAAGCGCGCCGCCGAGATCGAAGCAGGCGAGGCCGCCCCGAAAGCCGCCGAATAAATCGGAGTGGCTGCGCCACGCTTGATACATGCATGGGGGGCGCTGCCCCCCGTCGCCTGCGGCGACGCCCCCCGGAGTATTTCAAGCAAGATGAAGCATGCGCGCGGGACTCTCATGCGCTTCATCTTGCCCGAAATACTCCCGCCGGAGGCTCCCGGCCTTTCGGCTACAGCATGTCATTCAATGGTGGGTACTGCTCTTGAGTGACATGGACATGCGAAATCAAGAGGTTGGAGCGTGCCGTGTGAATGGGATCGAACGCGGCATGCTCTACGAGCTAACGCGCGCGCGCCTCGCGGATGTAGCGCTCCAGCACGATGGCGGGCATGTGCCCGCGCAGCATCCGGTCGCTCATCACGTAAGAAGGCGCGCTGTCGAGGCCAAGGCCCGCGGCCAGGTCGGCATGGGTATCCATGTCAAGGAGCGTCACGCGAATGCCCGCCTCTTGGGCCAGCTTGCGCAACTCTGCCTCTGCTTGCGCGCAGGGGGTGCAGCCCTCTCGTGTGAAGAGCGCGATCATCGCGCGTTGGCCGTCGTCAGGGCCGAACCCCGGCCGCCCCGGCGCGAACAGCTGCCCGGCGACCTTTTCGATGCTGTCCAGGTCGCGCGCCACCGCGTCGCGGTAGATGTCTGCCGGGCCGGGCGGCGCGGCCAGCGCGCGTGCCACGATGCCGGGATCGGCGGCCAGCACCGCGGCGATCTCTGCGCCCAGTACCGCGCGCGAGGCCGCATCGAGCCTGTCTTCCGCCGCGGCGACGGGCGCGGCCAGCACACTCAAGGCCGCCACAATGCCCCGGCGGACAGGTTCGCGCACAAGATCACCCATCCTGCCGGATCTGCGCCGCGATCTGGCGCATCTTGTCCAGCGGCACGTATCCGCGCAGCATCTGGTCGCCCATGACGAAGGTCGGCGTGCCGGTGATCTGCAGCCGGCTGGCCAGCTGGTGGTTGCGCGCGATCACCTCGGTCACCGCGTCGCTGTCCATCCGCTCCAGGATCGGCGCGGCCTCCAGCCCCAGATCGCCCGCGATTCGGGCCAGCGACTCCTGCCCGATCTCGCCTTTGAAGCCGATCAGCGCGTCATGCGCCGCCTTGTAGGCGGCATCGCCTTCAAGTTGCAGCACCGCGATGGCAAAGCGTGACGCAATCACCGATTGATCACCCAGGATCGGGAATTCCTTGACGATGATGCGGATGTTGCCATCGCTCTCGATCAACTCGCTCACCTCCGGCGCCGCCTTGCGGCAGTAGCCACAGCGGTAGTCCATGAATTCCACCATCGTCAGGTCGCCATCGGGGTTGCCGCCCACCCATGAAGCGTCATCCTCGAACAGGGCCTCGGCATTGGTCGCGATCATTTGCGTGTCGCTTTGCGCCTTTTGGGCGTTCTGGCGCTGCTCCAGGACCGCGACCGCCTCCATGATCACTTCGGGATTATCCAGAAGGTAGGCGCGGATTTCCTCGCGCAGGGCGCTGCGCTCCGTTTCCGTCATATCGGTCAGGTCAAGGGCACTGGCCGGACCGGCAAGCGTGATCGCGGCGGCTGCCGCGGCTAGAAATGCTTTCATGGGTTATCTCCGTTTATCGAGTTCGGCCTTCGCCGCAGAAATCACATCCTGCGCCCGAAGCCAAGCAGAGGAGCCGCGCGGCAAAAGGCCTTCGGCGCGGCTGGCGTTGAGTTCGGCATCCTCGAACCGCCCGACCAGCGCATAGCGCTCTGCGGTGACAAGCGATGCCATGCCGGTCTTGTTCATGCGCGCATAGGCCGTGGCCAGGTCGCGCAGCATTCTCGGGTTGCGGAAATCGCGCTGCCGGGCGCGTTCCAGGATCTCGCGCGCCTCATCCGGGCGGTCCGCCGCCAACAGCGCCCGGCCCAGCCCGGCCATCACCATGGCGTTGTCCGGCGCCAGGTCCACCGCACGCCGGTAGGCGCGTACCGCCGGCGCGATGCGGCGGCTTTCCAACAGGATCTGGCCGCGCAATTCATGCACGAACGGGTCTTGCGGCCGCATCGCGGCCAATTCATCCGCCGCCGCGATGGCGCGCGCGGTGTCGGGCATCTGGTGATAGGCCACCGCATTGCGCATCAGCGCGATATCGGGGGTGAGGCTGCTGCCGGCGCGCGGCAGGGTCCAGCCCGGCGCGCGCAAATACGCAGACAGCTTGCCGGTGGCGCGCGCGAACCAGTACTCGGCGTTGTCATCCGGTGCGGCGGTCTGCCCGTCCAGCGCGGTGATCTGCGCCTTGATCGCGCGCTGCCGGTCGCGCGTCAGGGGATGGGTGCGCGCATAGGGGTCCTGGTGGCCCTGGCTCAGGGCTTCCTGGCCGCGGAACATGTCCATCACGCGGGTAAACCCCTCGGGCGGCACCCCCGCCCGCGCCATGTAGCGCAGGCCCGATGTGTCGGCGGCGCTTTCCTCGGCGCGGGTGTGCGACATGAACACCCGCTCCGCCGATCCCGCCATGCCCATGCCAAGCCCCGCCGCCGCGCTGCCCGCCCCCGAGGCCGCCGCCACCGCCGCCAGCGCGATGCCCAGCCCGGTCACGGTGCCGGCCATGCCCGCGTTGACGCCGCGCCGCAGGATGTGACCATTGGCGATATGCGCCGCCTCGTGCGCGATCACCGATTGCAGCATCGCCGCATCCTTCATCCGCAGCAGCATGCCGGAATGGATGAAAATGTGCCGGTTATCCAGAACGAACGCGTTGAGCGAGGAATCGCGGATCACCAGCACCCGCACCTGCCCCGGCGTCAGCCCCGCCGCGTTCAGAACCGGGCGCGCCAGTTCGGACAGGGCGTGCTCCATCCCCGCATCGCGGATCAGTGTCACCGCCCGCGCGGCCTGCGCTGGCCACGACAGCGCCACCGCGACAAGGATCGTGGCACAAAGCCTCGGAACAGCGCGCATCGCGGGGGCCTCACGGTCAGGAAAATCGCATCACTGCGCACAGCATAGGAACAAACCATCACCCGCTTCAAGCGGCCAGACCCCCGTTGGCGCGATTGTGATGGCAATCTCCCGCCGATGACGTGCGAGGGGTGCATTGCCCGAGCGCATGCGATACTGTGCCCGAAACACCGCTTGCAACCAACGGGCAGGACATGGGCAGGGCACCGATACTGGCATTTCTGGCGGTCGCGCTGGCCTGCGTGGTGGCGTTTTTGCCGCGCGCCCATGCGCAGCCAGAGCTTGGCGGGCTGGCGCGGGTCGATTCCGCCGGCAGCCTGGTGACCGATGCGCGCGGTGGCGGGCTGCGGCTTGACCTGGCGTTGTCGCAAGGGGTGCCGTATCGCGCATACACGCTGTCCGCGCCGCCGCGCCTGGTGCTTGATTTCCGCGAGGTGGACTGGTCCGGCCTGGATCGCACCGTGATGCTGAATGCCGACGCCGCGCGCGATCTGCGCTTTGGCGGGTTTCGCCCCGGCTGGTCGCGGATGGTGGTGGACCTGGCAGAAAAGATGGTGATCGACACCGTCGAGATGCGCGTTGATCCTGAAACCGGCAAGGCCCGCCTGCGCGCCGAGTTGCGCACCGCTGACGACGAAGAGTTTGCCGCAAGATCGGGCGCGCCGCGCGATCCGCGCTGGGATATGCCGCCGGTGCGCGCGCGCGCGCCGCGCGCCCCTGCCGGCGCCGGCGATGGCCTCGTTCGGGTGATGCTGGACCCCGGCCATGGCGGCATTGATCCGGGGGCTGAACGCGACGGGCTGCGCGAAAAGGAACTGACCCTGACCTTCGCCCGCGAGCTGAAAGAGGAACTGATCCGCGCCGGCGGCTACGAGGTGCTGATGACCCGCACCGATGACCGCTTTGTCGCGCTGGAACGGCGCGTCGCGCTGGCGCATGAAATGCAGGCCGATCTGTTCATCTCCCTGCACGCCGACACGCTGGTGCAGGGGCAGGCGCATGGCGCCGCCGTCTACCTTCTGTCGCAAAGCGCCAGCGACACCGCCAGCGCCCGCCTGGCCGAGCGCCACGACCGCGACGACATCCTCGCCGGTGTGGACCTGACCGGGCAGGATGACCAGGTCGCCGGTATCTTGCTGGACCTTGCCCGCCGCGAAACGCAGCCGCGCGCGCGGCGGTTGGCAAAGGCTCTGGTGCAAGGCATGGGCGACAGCGTTGGCGCGCTCAACACCCACCCCATCCGTCACGCGGCGTTTTCCGTTCTCAAGGCCGCCGATATTCCCTCGGTGCTGCTGGAAATGGGTTTTCTCACCAGCGACCGCGACATCGAGAACCTGCGCGACGCGGCCTGGCGCGCGGATCTGGCCAGCGGCATTCGCGCAGCACTTGATGCCTGGCGGATCGAGGACGCCGCCCTGCGCCGGTAACGGTCCAAGAGGCGCGCGGTAGGCATGCGGATATTGGCAACCGGTGCTGCTCAAGATGTGTCAAGCGCCTCATTTTGCTGCCGTTGAGAATCT
>CAZOKA010000211.1:0-4741 GCA_964580265.1 uncultured Rhodobacterales bacterium
CCCTGGACCTTGACGACGAAGTGCTTAGGGATATCCGAGAGGTAGAGGCGGACTTTGATGGCTATGGGCCGGAGTGTCGAGCCCGAGTGGCGGAAGTCGTGATCGACTGGTATGCAGAGGCCCCGGTTCACTAGATACTTGACAAGCCAAAGAATCGCAGAGTAGGATAGTCATAGGCCCAAAGGCCGGAGAGGAGGAGGATGAGGTGCAACGTCGGGGGGGGGAGTTGGAATGATGGATCGCGCCATGACGGATAAGGAATACGTGGCGATTCGCCATGCACGGTTGGACAGAGACTTGGCAGCTCGTTGGTTACGAAATAGACGAGGAGGATATGGGATGAAGTTTTCGATCCAAGAGGCACTGAGGCACGCCCGGTTTGATTTGGACACAGACCCCAACGAGGAGGTTGCCAATGCAGCGTGGCGAGCCGTTGTAGAGGCGGGATTCCCCGAGGAGTGGAGGCACGAGGTATACCTACAGGTAGTTTCCACACTGGAGTCGGAAGGGTGGGAGTTGGAATGATAACCTACGACGTGTATGACGTTGGTCACTGGCGAGTCCAGGTCATGCGAGGGGCCGAGGAGTGGCGGGGATTCTGCTACACAACCTATGGCCCGGATCGGGAATACAACTTCGGCCAGTGGGGGAGCGATGAGATCAGAGTCCCCGCCATCATCCCCAAATACGTGTACCGCTTCATCGAGAAGCTGGCGAGAGAGGAGGGCGCTGGACAGGTACGGCGAGTGTTCGCAGGCGATGCTTGACAAGCCAAAGAATCGCAGAGTAGGATAAGGTATCCCAACGGGATAGAGAGGATGGATAACATGGAAGTTGCCAAGGAACGCGGTCGCCCCGGTCGCCCGAAGATCGCGGAGAGCGTCAAGATCGAGCAGGCGCTTACCACGAAGGGTATCGCACGAGCTGGCTATGCCAAGGCTGGCGAGCGCACGGTACGAATGCGACTCTACAATGCAGCGTCCAGGCTCGGGATGAAGATCAGGACCAAGAAGGTGGACCAGGGCGCGGTACGGTACATCGAAGCAATCAGGATCGAATCGTGATTGCGACGGAAGCAAGTCACATGACTTACGACGAAGCGCGAAAGGTGGAATCGTGATGGCGACGGTTGGGTATATCGAGTGGGTAGACTCTATGGACGCCGATGATTACCGTGGCGAGGTTGCAATGATTCTCCGTGAGGATTTCGCAGAGCCCGAGCTGGCAGACGAGATTGGCGGGAAGGGGGATGAGTGGATTCTGGATAACTTCCAAGGAATGTCGCCGACGAGGGCGGCCGGGTTGATCGCCGAGGGGGGCCTGATGGACGAATGACCCTACCAATGCTAGACGTCATCTCGCTACTCATACCGGAGGGAATCATGATTTGGCTCACCTGGTCCATCGTCTCGCTACTCGTCGCCACACTCGTTATCGCGGAGGTCGAGGACCGGAAGCGAAGCAAGGAGGGGGATAAGGAATGAAAGTCAAAAGGATCGTTAGTCAGCACCGCCGAGACTTTACCGCCGTCTATGAGTGTGAGCATTGCGGCGCAGAGAAGCGCGGACGCGGGTACGATGATGCGAACTTTCACCAGAATGTCATTCCAGAGATGAAGTGTGAGAGTTGCGGCCTGACCGCCGGAGATGATTACCGGCCACTGGCTACCAAGTACGCAGAGGGGGAGGTTGTCTAAAATGGAAGATCGTCCGATGCGACTCTACACACTAGACGTGACTATCGAGACAACCGGCAGGGACCAGGCCGAGGCGTGGGGGAAGGTGCAGGACTTTCTGGACGAAGTGGCAAAGGACTATGGACACCTTAGATTCGAGGGCGTTTCGGAACCGGAAGATATTAGCCTCACGCCTGGTAAGGAATGGTGAGTAGCAATGAAACCGATCCACGAGATTCACGGTAAGCACGCGACCGCCGAGATTCACTACGACGACTCATCGCCTAGCCCGCGAGAGTGGGATAACCTGGGGACGATTGTCGCTGTCCGGGGAGGGTACGATTTTGGAGATGAACGCGCCGACGACTTGCACGACCTGATGCTATCCCTCCTGATGGACTTCGACCGCGAACGCGCTACCGAGTTGGAGGAATCCTACAACTATCCTGAGGCCGAGGCGGACTACTCACAGGAGGATGTGGAGGATGCTATCGAGGCCGCGTTCCTGGACCACTACGCAGCCCTGGGGGTATGGATGCGGGGCCGTGGAGGGGTGTCCGCGGGTTCCGGCTTCGTGGGATGCGATGGGATCGCCTACGTCGCCATGCGAGATGCCTGGACCGAGGCCGCTGGTACGCAACCTAACGATGAAGCGGTCCGTAAGTGGGCCGAGCGCAATATGGCGCAGGAAGTGGAAGCGTATGAACAATGGATCGACGGCGAAGTGTACGGAATCGTCATTCGTGGCCCGGACGGAGAGGTAGAGGACTCCTGTTGGGGATTCTACGGCGACCCCTTCGATGATGATGGCTACATCGCTCAGGAGGCACGCGATATGCTGGCCCACGTCGATAAGGAGCTGGACGCACACTACATTCACGATCCCGACAATATGACGCCGTTCGGAGGCCGACACGGCCAATACGCCTAGTCTGTATCGCACGTCACAGCGCGAGGGTAGGATTCGGAAATAATGCAGATAGGGAAGCAAGCGTAAAGCATTCCCGGAATGGAGACAAGAACAATGCCCGCCCGCAAACGCAAGCCAAAGACGGCCACCCTGGAGGTTACTCAGGAAAAACTCCTCAGCACACTCGTTACCGAATACCGTCACGCCGAGGGGGAGGAGGCTAAGGCACTAGAGTTGGGGGATATTGGCACCGCCTACTACTGGCAAGGTAAGCAGGCCGGTATCCGGCACATCGCAAAAGCACTTGGGATAGACGGTACGGTCGCCGCCCGAATCGAATCTCAACCGGAGGAAGCAGCATGAATGGACATAGAGGTAAACCGAGACTGCCTGGTACGGATCGCGTGGTCGATAGCCTGGTGATGATCGGCCGCGCAAGTGAGATCGTTGGCCAGGGAGTCACAGAGTCGCAAGCGCGGGCGAGGCTTTACAACGCGGCGAAGCTGGCGAAGGTCAAGATCAGCACGACCCGCTGGCCGGATGATGGCAAGGTGAGGGCCGTGAGGGCAGAGGTGAAGTAGAATAATGTAGGTCAATAAAACGTCGATTCCGATGGGGCGGTTTGCGATAAAACGCAGATCGCCCCTCAATAAAACGCAGACTGATTTAGTGCAGATCGACTAGATGCAGACCACTTGACAAACATTTACCAGGGGAGTATTATCGCTGTAGGTCAAGCGACCGGAAAGGAAGTGGAAGATGTTTTATGGATTCGAGCATCGCTACGGCGGGAACATGCAAGACGCCGACGGGGAGCGTATTGGTACGTTACATACCTTTCCCACGATGGGAGCGAGGCGGGCTTGGATTGCAGAGGGTCCGGGGTTTGTTGGGGATAGTGGATGGCGGGAGGTCGTGTCATCGTCAGACCCGCAGGTTCGTAAGGTCATGGCCCTTCCTGAGCATGAGAGAGAGGCCCTTATCGTGCGTCATGGGGGCATGAAATGACCGCGCCACCATTCCTACAGACTGAGAAGGTGGCGCGAGAGGTCGCGCTGAGGATCAATGGCTACGGACTAAACGCCGAAATGATGGAGGCCGACGGCGTGGAGCGGGAAGTCTTGAGGTGGAAGTATCGGGCCGATGAGTTGTGGAGTCTAGCATCGAGGCTCGGAATCTACCAGGAAGTCGAGGACGAGCTTTACTTGATGGAGGAGGGGCCGGAATGACGATTGTCGTGAATGGCGAGACCTATGCCGTCACAGAATGTGAATATGAACCCGCCACCGGCATGTGGGTTGCGACGATTGATCATCACGTCGGAGACCCTTCGGAGAACTTCTGCGCGTACGGTGAGGGCGATACGCTTGATGGGGCGATTCGGGAACTTGGGGCGTCTGCTCGTAGGATCATCCTTGGCCGCATTGGGGGATACCCCGACTAGCATCCCACGTCCCGGAAGATGGAACGCCCCGGCCAGAACGAGAGGCCGGGGCTATGTTCTATTTCGAGGATCAGACCGTGGCTAGTTTGCTATGTTGTTTTTTCGGGGCGGCGAACAGAACGTCGCAGTCTGGCTATGTTGTTTTTTCAGCCTCGCCTAAACCATGAGAGGTCGAATCCCGACCTGGCCGGTCAGGTATCATACCCTACCAAATCGGTCAGGTATCCGATCTCAGCTAATGTCGGATGTCGAGGTCCGAGTTTTGGGCCAGTCAATAGTTGACCGGAAAGGTCAAGTAACCCGACAGTGTGCGATATACCACACGGCGCGTTTATTGACACGCGGGCGCCCGAACCTGCTAGAATCACCTCAGGTCCGAACGGACCGGAACGGAGACGTGAACATGCTCAGCTACGACAAGGAAAAGGGATTCGCCGACCGCGCCAAGGGACTTGACACATACGACGCGCACGCGCACCAAGCTGCCATGATGCAGCGCCACGCCGAACGTCTCGCCGCTAATGGCGACGCCGAAGGTGCCGCCGGATACGTGAGTATGGCCGACGATGCTATGCGTCGCGCCATGCGGGCCGCCGCGTGACCGCTGCCGGGAATGGAGTCCACGATATGACCGACCGAGACGCAATCCGAGACGCACGCCACGAGCTGGACGAAACCATGGCCGATATCACCGCCCGGTACGACGACGATA
>CAZOKA010000212.1:0-4729 GCA_964580265.1 uncultured Rhodobacterales bacterium
ACGGGCGCAGCTTTGCCGAAGGGGACGTGATTACCATCGACGGCACCAACGGCGCGGTGATCGCGGGCGAGGCGCGGATGCTGGAGGCGGCGCAGGGCGACGCGTTCCAGACCTTCATGGCGTGGGCCGACGCCGAGCGGGACATCGGCGTGCGCGCCAATGCCGACACCGCCGCCGACGCGCAGACCGCCCGCAATTTCAAAGCGCAGGGGATCGGGCTGTGCCGGACCGAGCATATGTTCTTCGAGACAGACCGCCTGACGGTGATGCGCGAGATGATATTCGCCGACGCGTCCGAGGATCGGCGCGCGGTGCTGGAGCGGCTGTTGCCGATGCAGCGCGAGGATTTCATCGGCCTGTTCCGTATAATGCAGGGGCAGCCGGTGTGCATTCGCCTGTTCGATCCGCCGCTGCACGAATTCCTGCCGTCCGACAGGGCCGGGCACCTGGAACTGGCCGAGGCGCTGGACCTGCCGCTGTCGGATGTGACGCGGCGGGTCGAGGCCCTGGGCGAATACAACCCGATGCTGGGCATGCGCGGCGTGCGGCTCGGGATCACCGTGCCCGAGATCTACGACATGCAGGCGCGCGCCATTTTTGAAGCCACCATCGAGGCCAGCCGCGAGGGCGATCCGGTGGTGCCCGAGATCATGATCCCGCTGGTGTCGGCCAAGCGCGAGGTGGAACTGGTAAAGACCCGCGTCGATGCCGTCGCCGCGCAGGTGCGCACGCAAACGGGGCGCGATTTCACCTATCGGTTGGGTGTCATGGTGGAGACCCCGCGCGCGGCGCTGCGCGCGGCCGAGATCGCGCCGCACGTGTCGTTCCTGTCCTTTGGCACCAATGACCTGACGCAGATGACATATGGCCTGTCGCGCGACGACGCAGGGCGGTTCATGTCCACCTATGTGCAGCAGGGCGTATTCCCCGAAGACCCGTTTCATACCCTAGATACCGACGGGGTCGGCGAATTGTTGCAGATCGCGGCGGAACGGGGTCGCGCCGCGCGGCCCGATCTGGTTTTGTCGATCTGTGGCGAACATGGCGGTAGCCCCGAATCGATTGCGTTTTGCCGCGACGCAGGGTTCGATTACGTGTCTTGCTCGCCCTTCCGGGTGCCGGTGGCGCGGCTGGCGGCGGCGCAACTGGCGCTGCGGGAAAAATTGGGCTGACGGGGCGAAAGCCCCGGCATGGAAAGGGGTGGCGCGGTGCAGCGACAATGCGCCGCGCGATGTGGTGTGCGCGACACTGGACGCGGCCCCGGAAATTCGATAACAAGGTAGGCTGCAGTCACGGTCTGAAGACGAAACCTCGAAGGGGGGGTGTTGCCATGCGCATGGGAATTGCGGCGCTTTTCGCGCTGGTCATGGGTACGTCCGGTGCATTGGCGGAAACGCCACTGAAAGACGTGTTGATCAAGGAACAGCAGGGCCTGAAATCCGTGAAACTGTCGCGGTTGGAACGGATGTTGCTGCCGGACGAGGGACGGACGGATGCGCGCTATTCCCAAGGTTGGCTGGACGATCTGCCGGCGGTCGAGGGCGGCCAGCAGTGGCAATGCCTGACCGAGGCGTTGTATTTCGAGGCGCGCGGCGAAACCGTCAAGGGACAGTTCGCCGTGGCTGAGGTGATCATGAATCGCGCCGAAAGCAGCCGGTTCCCCGGTAGCGTCTGCGGTGTCGTCAAGCAGGGTGCCGGCGGCCGTAAGAACATGTGCCAGTTCAGCTATGCCTGCGATGGCCTGCCCGAAACCATGTCCGAGACAGAGGCGGTCGAGCGCGCCGGCAAGATCGCGCGCATCATCGTGGATGGCGGCCCGCGCCCCCTGACCAAAGGGGCGACCTATTACCATGCCAAGTGGGTTTCGCCGCGCTGGTCGCGCAAGTTCGCGCGCACCGCGACAATAGGCGTGCACCATTTCTACAAGCCCGGCATCGAGATTTCGCAAAACTGATCCGGCTATCGGCGACAGGTGGCGCATTTGCGATCCCGTGCGCCGCAAAGGGCCTTGCCGTGTGCGGTGTGGGCGGTAGGGTGCGGCCAAATCCAACGCCCCACCCTGCGACCTGGGCGCGCGACCGGAGATCGGCATGAGCAACGAAATCAAATGGGCCTTCGGTCACCCGTCCGAACGGGCCGAAGCGACCGCGGACAACAACATGCTGGACAGGATTTCCCTGCGCGATCATATCGTCGAGGTCGAGATCGGTGCCTTCCAGGCCGAGCGTGGCACCACGCAGCGGATTTGTTTCAACATCGTGGTCGAGGTGCGCCCGATGCCCGAGGGCGTGGATGACGACGTGGATCGCATCCTGTCCTACGACAAGGTGACCGAGGCAATCGCGCATGAGCTGGCCGAGGAGCGCCTGAACCTTCTTGAGACACTGGCCGAGCGTGTCGCGGAGCGGATCTTGCAAGAGCCGCAGGCGGCGCGCGTGTTCGTGCGGATTGAAAAGCTTGATCGCGGCCCCGGCGCGCTTGGCGTCGAGATCGTGCGCGAGGCGGGCAGGCAGGCGGCGGCGTTGCCCGACGGCCGGCCGCATCCGCAGGTCGTCTACTTATCCAACGCGGCGATTGCCTCGCCGCATCTGGGGGCCTGGATCGATCAGCTCGAAGCCGAGCATCGCCCCACCATCCTGTGCGTGGGGCCGGCGGATGTGCCCGCCCCGCAGGCGGGCGCCGAGATGGCGCAGCGGCGGATCGACCTGCTGGCGATCGAGCAGAACGCATGGGTTCTGGCGGGGCGCGATGCGCGCTGCGTGGTGGTCAATTCGCGGACCGAGTTGGACTGGTCCATGCGCCACGATCAGATCAGCGTCTGGGCGCCTTCCAAGATCGTGCTGGACGCGGTCGATGGCCCCTCTGCCGGCCCGCGCGACGCGCTGGCGCTGGTACTGTGGTTCGCGCGGCAGATGCAGGCCGCCGACATGGTCGTCATCGGCGAGGATCTGCCCGACGCGCCGGACCTGCCCCTGCGCGCCGTGGCCGCAGACGTGCGCGTGTTGTAACGGGCGGGTGAAACGGGCAAGAGACGCGCATGAGCCAGTATTACCGCCCCATCCCGCAGACCGATCCGCACCGCCCCGAGGGCGCATTGACGCTGGCGGGGGGCTGGACGTGGTTCGACAGGGTCGAGGTGCTCTCGCGTGATGCGCCATCGCGCCTGATCCGGGCAGAGGATCTGCCCGAGGACGTGCGCCTGCGGCTTTGCGCCGGGCGCGAGCCGATCGCCGGGATGGGCATGGACGCGCCGCGCCTGATGGGCATCCTCAACGTCACGCCTGACAGTTTCTCGGACGGGGGCGCGCATTTCGCCCCCGACGCGGCGCTGGCCCATGCGCGCGCGATGGCGGATACGGGAGTGGACATCATCGACGTGGGCGGCGAATCGACCCGCCCCGGCGCGACCGAGATCGCCCCGGACGAGGAACAGCGCCGCACCGCGCCGGTCATAGCGGCGATACGCACGGCGGGACTGACCACGCCGGTATCCATCGACACCCGCAAGCGCGCCGTGGCGCAGGCGGCGGTCGATGCCGGGGCGGACCTGGTCAACGACGTGTCCGGCTTCACCTACGATGAAACGCTCGCCGGCTATTGCGCCGAGGCGGGCCTGCCGGTCTGCGTGATGCATACGCAGGGCGACCCGCAAACCATGCAGCGCGACCCGCGTTATGACGACGTGGTGCTGGACGTGTATGATTTCCTGGCTGAACGCGTGACGGCACTGGAGGCGGCGGGTATCGCGCGCGCGCGCATCGTTGTTGATCCGGGTATCGGCTTTGGTAAGACGCAGGCGCACAACCTGGCCCTGCTGGCGCGGCTGTCCGTGTTTCACGGACTGGGTTGCGCGGTACTCCTTGGTGCCTCGCGCAAGCGGTTCATCGGCGATATCGGTGCCGCAGGGCCGGGGCGCGCGCGGGTGCATGGCTCGATCACCGTGGCGCTGGCGGGCGTGGCGCAAGGGGTGCAAATCCTGCGTGTGCATGACGTGGGCGAGACGCGCTCGGCGCTTAACCTGTGGCAGGCGGTGCAGGCGGGTGGCGGCGTGCGCTGAACAGGGCGCGCAGGCTGTTCCACTGGCTGATCGCCAGCCCGGTCAGGATCAACGCCAGCGCCATGAAGAACCGTGGCGGCAGCACCTCGGCCAGAAAGACGGTACCGAACACCATCGACCACAGCGGCACCTGGTAATTGACCAGCGTCATGAACACCGATCCGGCGCTGCGTATCACGTTGACGCGCAGCAGCGCCGCCAGCGCCGTGGGCACCAGCCCCAGGAACACGATCGCCAAACCACTGCGCGGGTCGGTCCAGCCCGGCACACCCTCGACCAGCAGCATTGCCGGGATCATCACCGCCGCCCCGACACTCAGCGTCACCGCCGCCAATGTGATCGGGTCCACCGGCGGGCAACGCCGCGTCAGGATCGACGCGACCGAGTAGCTGAGCGCGGCACCGATGCACGCCAGTTGCCCCAGCACCGAGATATCGCTGCCTATGGCTCGCAGGCCCGGCCCGATCAGCACCAACGCCCCGACAAAGCCGGTTGTCACGCCGATGACGCGCCGCAGGTGCATCGGCTCGTCCGAGAATACATGGGCCAGCGGCAACACAAAGAGCGGCATCGCTGCCATCGAGATACCTGCAAAGGCCGAGGGCACGTATTGCTGTCCCCAACTGAGCAGGAAAAACGGCAGCGCCGTGGACATCACCCCGATCGCCGCCA
>CAZOKA010000213.1:0-4726 GCA_964580265.1 uncultured Rhodobacterales bacterium
CGGCCAGCCGCACCAGCATCTCGCCGTGGTTGGCCTCAAGGTCGGCAACCAGGTTCTCCAGCCCCCGCACGAGGCTTTCGCCCTCGGTCTCGACGGCGCGTTCCAGCGCGTCGGGGTTGGTGCTGAGGAAATTGGTGGGCGACAGCATGTCGATGATCTGCCGTGAGAAATACTCAAGCCGCCGCTTTTCGACCGGGTCCAGGTCAGTGGCATCGTTCACCGCCTTTTCCACCGCCTCGGCGTTCAGCAGGTATTGCTGCTTGACGAAATTGAAATACGGATGCGTGCGCCACAGCGGGTTGGAGAATCGCGGATCGTCGGGGGTTTCGTCCTGCGGCGCCTCCAGGCCCTGCGCGACGGCCTGCTGCGCCTCAAGGAAATGCTTTACCGACTTGCCCCAGAATTCAAGCTGATGTTCGAAAACACGGGCGGGGTCGCGCATCATCTCGGACCAGTAGGCCGCGCCGGCCTTCATGAACACGTCGCCATCCGGGCCGCTCAGGCTCGGGTTGGCGCCCTGCCTGTCCGATAGCGCCCGAATCAACCGCTGCGACAGCTCCTCGACACGCGCCAGGTTCGTGTTCAAACGCTCAAGGCTTTCCTGCGAAATGTCGTCTTTGGTTGTCATATTAAAATTTTACCCCTAGTCTTCGCTGCAAAGCAGCATAAATGTCGTGGGCCCTCGGGGCAAAGCGGCGTTTCGACCGGTTTCGCCCGGACGCAACAAGGAGACGCAAATGCGTTATATGGCCACCTACGACCTTATGGAAACCTTCCGTAACGCGAACCAATGGATGGGTGCCTCCGCCTTGTCCTTTGCATCCTATCCGGTTTTCAGCATGGTGCCAAACCCCGCTTTCAACTGGCTGGCGGCATGGGGCGAGGTGACCGAGCGCACCTTTCAGCGCATGGTCGCCAAACCCGATTGGGGCATTCGCACCTTCACCTGCGAAGATGGCAAGGACCACCTCGTCAGCATCGAAACGGTCATGGAAAAGCCCTTTGGCGACCTGATCCACTTCTGCGTGCCGGGCCGCGAGCCGATGCCGCGCAAGGTGCTTCTGGTCGCGCCGATGTCGGGCCATTACGCGACGCTTCTGCGCTCGACCGTCAAGAGCCTGCTGGTCGATTGCGAGGTCTATATCACCGATTGGCACAACGCCCGCGACATCCCCGTCAGCTGCGGCAAGTTCGACGTCGAGGATTACACCCTCTACCTGGTCGATTTCATGCGCGAAATGGGCCCCGACAGCCACGTCATCGCCGTCTGTCAGCCCGCCCCGCTGGCGCTGGCCGCCACTGCCTACCTCGCCGAGATCGACCCCAAGGCGCAGCCGCGCAGCCTGACGCTGATCGGCGGCCCGGTGGACCCTGACGCCACCCCAACCGAAGTCACCGATTTCGGCGCGCGTGTCACAATGGGCCAACTTGAGGAAACCATGATTCAGCGCGTCGGCTACAAGTACAAGGGCGTCGGGCGCATGGTCTATCCCGGCCTGCTGCAATTGGCCTCGTTCATCGGCATGAACGGCGAGCGACACCAAAAGGCGTTCTCCGATCAAATCGGCCGCGTCGCCCGCGGCGAAGCCTCGGACCATGACGCGCATAACCGATTCTACGATGAATACCTGTCGGTGATGGACATGACGTCGGAATTCTACCTGTCCACGGTCGAACGCGTCTTCAAGAACCGCGAGATCGCGCGCAACGTCTTTACCGTGCAGGGGCACCAGGTGGACATGGGCAAGATCACCGATGTCGCCGTGAAAACCGTCGAAGGCGCCAACGACGACATCTCGGCCCCGGGGCAATGCATCGCCGCGCTGGACCTGTGCACCGGCCTGCCCGACGACAAAAAGGCAAGCCACGTCGAACCCGGCGCCGGGCATTACGGCATTTTCGCCGGCAAGAGCTGGCGCAACAACATTCGGCCGCTGGTGCTGGATTTCATCGACGCCAACAGCGAGCAGGCACCGGCGAAAAAGGCCCGCCCCAAGAAAGCCGCCAACACCAACAGCGCCGCCTGAGCCCTACCCGCCGCGCAGAAACCGCACCAGCGCGGCGGTCGATCCGTCCGTGTCCTCCGGCAGCGCCTCACCCGCCACGGCGGGCGTCAGGGCGCTGGCCATTTCCTTGCCCAACTCGACGCCCCACTGATCGAAGCTGTTGATGCCCATTATCACGCCTTCGACGAACACCCGGTGCTCGTATAGTGCGATGATCTGGCCCAGCCGGCGCGGCGTCAGTTGATCATAAGCCAGCGTCACGGATGGCCGGTTGCCCTCAAATACCCGGTGCGCCGCCTGCTGCTCCAGCTCGGCGCCCGTGAACCCGGCCGCGCGCATCAGCGCCCGCGCCTCATCGATCCCGCGCCCCCGCATCAGGGCCCGCGACTGCGCAAGGCAGTTCGCCACCAGCAGCCGGTGATGATGCTCCAGCCCGGCCTCGTGGCCCTGCGCGGCGATCATAAACTCGCACGGCACCACCTGCCGGCCCTGGTGGATCAACTGGTAGAACGCGTGTTGCCCGTTGGTGCCGGGCGCGCCCCATACCACTGGCCCCGCCGGCCGCGTCAGCGCGCTGCCATCCATCGCGACACCCTTGCCGTTGCTCTCCATCTCCAACTGTTGCAGGTAGGCCGGCAGCAGCGCCAGACGCTGATCATAGGGCAGCACCGCGCGCGTGGCATGGCCGCAAACCTGGTGATGCCACACCCCGCTCAGCGCCAGCATCACCGGCATGTTCGCGCCCGGCTCGGCCTCGCGAAAATGCGTGTCCATCGCCGCCGCGCCGGCAAGGAATTCCTCGAATCGCTCCGCGCCGATGGCGATCATCACGCTCAGGCCGATCGGCCCCCAGACCGAATAGCGCCCGCCGACCCAATCGGCAAAGCCGAACACGCGCTCGGGTGCGATGCCCCACTCGGCCGCGCGCCCGGCATCCGATGAAATCGCCACGAACTGCGTGCCCGGATCGTCCACCCGCGCGCCCATCCACGCCCGCGCGGTGGCGGCGTTGGTCATCGTCTCGACGGTGGTAAAGGTCTTGGACGCCACGATCACCAGCGTCGTTTCCGGGTCCAGCCCGGCCAGCGTGTCATGGATATGCGCGCCGTCCACGTTGCTCACGAAATGGCAGCGCGGCCCGTCGTGAAACGGCGCCAGCGCCGCGCAGGCCATCGCCGGACCCAGGTCCGATCCGCCGATGCCGATATTGACCACGTCGGTGATCGCCCCGCCCTGCCCGCGCACCACGCCTGCGCGCAGGCCCTCGGCCAGCTCCGCCATCCGCGCGCGGGTGCGCCGCACCTGCGGCATCACATTCGCGCCGTCCACCTCGATCCGCGAGCTCTGCGGCGCGCGCAGGGCGGTATGCAGCACCGCGCGCCCCTCGGTCCGGTTGATCGGGGCGCCGGCGAACATCTGCGCGCGCCGCTCCTGCACACCGGACTGCTGCGCCAGCGCGATCAGCGCCGCGCGCAGCTCGTCATCAAGCTGCGTCTTGGAATAATCCAGAACCATCCCGTCGAACCGCGCGCAAAAAGCCTCGGCGCGGTGCGGGTCTTCGGCGAACAGATCGCTGATCCGACGCCCCCGCCGGGCCGCGCGCATCTGCTCCAACCCCTGCCACATGCCACTCACTCCCGTGCCCAGTGCACGACCGCCTCTTCCAGAACAGCGGCCACCGGCGCCTCTTCGGGGGGCAGATCCCGCGCCCGCTCCAGCGCGGCGCGCTTGTCGTCGCCCATGACCACCAGGTGCAGCGAAAGCGCCTCGCGCAGCACCCGCGCGCTCAGGCTCACGCGCGTTTCCTCCAGCCCCTCGGCCCGCATCGACACGAGGATCGGCGCATCGGCATGAAGCCCCAGCCGCAGGTTGTCGCCGCGCGGGAACAGGCTGGCCACGTGACCATCCGCGCCCATTCCCAACAGCACCACCGTGGCCGGCAAATGCGGCTCCAGCATCGCCTCGACATCGGCCAGCACCGCCTCGGGATCATCGCCATGCGCATAGAGCGGCAGGAACGTCGCCGCCGCCGCGCGATCCACCAGCAGCCGCTCGCGCAGCATCCGCGCGTTCGAATGCGGATGATCCTCCGGCACCCACCGCTCATCGCTCAGCATCACGTCTACCCGGCTCCAATCCAGATCGGCCGCGCACAGGTCGTCAAATATCGGGCCCGGCGTGCTCCCCCCCGGCACGATCAGCGTCGCCCGATCCCGGTGCCTGAGCGCCTCGCCCAGCTCTCCGGCCAGAACATTGGCCACGTCGATCGCCATCATCTCGGAGTCGGCGTATTCTATTAGCGTCATGGTTTGATCTCCCGCCAACGGCGCCCATCGCGATGCATCAGCGCCAGCGCCTCCTCGGGGCCCGAGCTGCCCGCGTCATAGGGCAAGGGCGCTTGCCCCCGTTTCTCGCACAACGTGATCGCCGGGTCGATCCAGGCCCAGGCCGCCTCGACTTCGTCATCGCGCATGAACAGGGTCTGATTGCCCCGAATCACGTCCATGATCAGGCGCTCGTAGGCGTCGGGCACGTCTTCCGCGTCGGGGCCAAGCGCCTTGGCAAATGTCATGTCCAAAGGCACATCCACCAGCCGCATTCCCCCCGGTCCCGGCTCCTTGATCGTCATGTCCAGGTCGATCCCTTCGTTGGGTTGCAACCGGATCGTCAGGATGTTGCGATGCCGCCCGGCCTCGGCCCCGAATATGGAATGCGGCGCA
>CAZOKA010000214.1:0-4723 GCA_964580265.1 uncultured Rhodobacterales bacterium
GCCGGTGTCGGAATAGCTGATCGTGTCGATCGACAGCCGCGTCATCGCCTCGGGTGCCGCGTCGCCGCTGGCGGGCTGCATCAGGCGCACCCCTTCGCGCGTGGACATCAGGACCGCCGGTGCCTCGGGGGCGGCGGCCACGTCATCCGCCTGCGCGAGCGTTTCAGGGGTGGCATCGGGCGTTTCCGGGGGCTGGGCATCCGCCGCGGTGGACACATCCGGCATGGCCGCATCGTCGTCCTGTGGCGTCACCGCGGCCGGCGCGGTTTCGGCCACCTGCGGCGCGGTCGGGGCGGGGTCAGCCTGCTCTGCATCATCGATGGCGCCCGTGTCCTGCGCCCCGGCACCAGAGTCAGCGTCAGAGTCAGCGCCAGACGCGGTTTCGGCCATGTCCGCGCCGCCGGGCGGGGTCTGCGCCGCGCTGTCAGCATCAGAGGGTTGCCGCGTGCCGGCCCCCGGCGCATCCGGTGCCGGGGCGGGCGTCGTTGCGGCCACATCGGGATCGGCCTGCTCCGTCGCCACTTGCGCCGGATCGGCGGGGGCCGGAGCCTCGGATTTCTCGCCCTCCTCTTGCGTGGGCGGCGTCGCTGCCGTGTCGGCCCGGTCGGTTTGCGCCGCCTGCCCGTCCTGCCCCGCATCGGCGATAACCATGTCATCCCCGGCGGTGTCGGGCGCCTCGGGGGTTGGCTCCGGTTCCGCGCCGAAGGGGGCTATGATCACCGTGTCGTCGGACGTGATCCTGTCGCCATCCACCTCCATCACGAGGCTCAGCATTCGCGGCGATCGCGATGGCTCCAGCGTCAGGATACTGGCAAACGCCCCATCGGCGCCGATGTCCAGTTCGTCCACGGCCTTGTCATCCAGCAACACTTCCAGCACCGCGTCGGGCGCACCGCGCCCGCTGATGACCGCCGTGCCATCGGGGGCAACGCGCACGGTGTCGAAACTGGGCGGTCGCGGGGCCGGGGCCTGCGGCGTATCCGCCTGTGCATCCGCCGCATCCGGCGCGGCATCCTCGGCCATCGGGGCGCTGTCGCTCTGCACGGTCTCTTGCGACGGCTGTTCTTCGCCCGGCGCGGCAGGGCTGCTGTCAGGGCTGCCGGTTTCCTGCGGGGCCGCCTGTTGCGGGGCCGGAGCCTGCGGCGCGGGATCATCGCCGAAACCGCCAAGCGTATAGACGCCGATCGCGGCAACACCCGCCACCACGATAGCGCCGATGGTCAGGGATTGCCCCCCCGCCAGTCCTGCCTTTCCGAACATTCGCTTCCCTTCCCTCCGGCCGTTTGTTCACGGCGGTTGAGTGACCCTATCAACAAGGCTATCAGGGGTCAAAAGCACGTTTGACTCCTGAACCCCCGCCACCATATCGGATGACCCAATGACACACTCCACACCGCGTGCACCGACCCGCCCCTCGGTATGCGTTTATTGCGGATCGCGCGCCGGCGCAAACCCAAGCTTCGAGCGCGAGGCGGATGCCCTGGGCCGCGCCATCGCCGGTGCGGGGTGGCAACTGGTTTACGGGGCGGGCGACATCGGCCTGATGGGCGCCGTCGCGCGCAGCGCGCAGGCCGCCGGGGGCGACACCTTCGGCGTGATCCCCGTGCACCTGCTCGAGCGCGAAGTGGGCAAGCGCGATTTGTCCCGCTTCGTCGTCACCGAAACCATGCATGAGCGCAAGAAGGTGATGTTCATGAACGCGCAGGCCATCGTGGTGCTGCCCGGCGGCGCCGGGTCGCTGGACGAGCTGTTCGAGGTGCTCACCTGGCGGCAACTGGGCCTGCACGCCAAGCCGATTTTCCTGCTCGATACCGATGGCTACTGGCAGCCGCTTCTGGCGCTGTTGCGCCACATCATCGACCAGGGGTTCGCCGACGAGTCGCTGCTGGGTTACCTGACACCCGTCTCCACCGCCGACGAACTGACCCGCGCCCTGCGCGCGGCCCTTTCGGCCCGCAGCGCGGTGAACGAATAGATCGCCAGCGCGGTCCAGATCAGGGCAAAGGCGGCCGTATGCCAGCCGCCGAAAGGCTCGCCGAAGACGATCACCGCGCAGAAGAACTGCAATGTCGGGTTCAGGTATTGCACCAGCCCGACCGTCGCCATCCGCACCCGGCGCGTGGCATAGGAAAACAGGATCAGCGGCGTGCCCGTCAATGGCCCCGAGAACGCCAGCAGCGCGCTGTCGGACACCGATGCGCCAAACGCGCCGCCGCCATCGCCGCCGGTGTGAACGATCCACAACACCAGCAGCGCGATGGGCGACAACAGCAAAACCTCGCCCGTGACGGACACGACCGGACCCACGGAAATGTATTTCTTTACAAGACCATACATGCCAAAGCTAATGGAAAGGATAAGCGCGATCCAAGGCGCGACTCCCAACCCGTAGGTCAACAGCGCCACCGCCAGCGCCGCCAGTGCCACCGCCACCGCCTGCGCCCGGCCCAGCTTTTCGCCAAAGGCCACCATGCCGATCACCACCGCCACCAGCGGGAACAGGTAGTAGCCCATCGAGGCCTCGGTCGCCTTGCCGATCTGGATCGACATGATGAAGATGAACCAGTTGGTCGAAATCATCAGCGCCGCGAACCCGATGATCACCGCCGCGCGCACCCCGCCAAGGGCGCGGCGCAACTCGCCCAGCCTGCTTTGCAACAGCAGCACACCGGCAAAGAACAACATCGACCACAGCGTGCGATGCGCCAGTATCTCGATCGGCGGGATATGGGCCAGCATCTTGTAATAGAGCGGCGACAGCCCCCAGATGGTGCAGGCCGCCACCATTGCCGTCACCCCCTTGGCCGCGTCGTTCATCGCCTCACCTGTCCCGAATTATGCGCACCACGCATAGCTGCCGCAAAGCGGACGGGGACACAATGGCAATTTCACGCCGCGGCGCGCGCGTTCGGCACCTTGCACAGGGTGCCGGCGGCCGCGGGGGCCGGTGATGGCCTGAAGCGGTCACTCACCTCGCGTTGTCTTGCGCCCCGAGATGGGTGAGGACCAAGAAAGTTTCAAACTTTCTTGACCGGAATCTTTTCAAGATTCCGTTCGCCGACGGCGGCAACAGGCCGTCACCAACCCGGCACGCCAGGCCATATCACGCGAATGCCCGGCGCAGGGGCCGGACCCTACATATCGGCCAGCGCGCCCAGCACCCGCCGCTTGATCTCGGGCACGGGATGGTTGGTCAGCGTCTTGGGGATTTCCGCGCACACGCGCGCCGATGCCGCCTCGTGCAACTGGTCGCGCAACTCGCCCAACGTCCGGGGCGGGGCGACCAGGACAATCTCCTCGAACGCGCCATTCAACGCCTCGCGGTTCAGAATCGCCGCCATGTCGGCGGCGAACCTGTCCTTGGCCAGCCGGTGCCAGTCGGGTTCCTCCATCGCCGAAAGCTGCCCCGCCCCGGTGTCGGGCATACGGCCGGGCCGGTCTGCTGTCTGCTCGCCCTGGCGCGGGTTCTCCTGCGCCTCGACACGCAGGATCTCCAGCTCGGGATGCGCAGCGCCCGCGACGTTGCGCATGAACAGCGCCTTTTCGCCATCCGCTACCAGAACCCATGCTTTCTTTTGAAGTTTGGCCATAATCCGTCTCCTGCTTGCACTGACGTTGCGCCGATCATCAAACCACAGAACCGCCATGCCGCAAAACGATCCAGATCAATATCGGCAAGTGTTTTCCACTTTCCCGGCACTATCCCGCTGCGCCGATGCGGCCCAAACGAAAACGCCCCGCTGACATGCAGCGGGGCGCTCCGGATCGTCGCTTTAACCGCGCGGCGCTTACATGCGCGCGGCCACGTTTTCCCAGTTCACCAGGTTTTCCAGGAAGTTCTGCAGGTAGGCCGGCCGCTTGTTGCGGAAATCGATGTAATAGGAATGCTCCCACACATCGCACCCCAGCAGCGCCGTCTGACCAAAGCACAGCGGGTTCACCCCGTTCTCTGTCTTGGTCACCTTCAGGCTGCCGTCCGTGTCCTTGACCAGCCACGCCCAGCCCGAGCCGAACTGCCCGGCGCCAGCGGCGGCGAAGTCTTCCTTGAACTTGTCAACGCTGCCGAACGCCTCGGTCAGGGCCTTTTCCAACTCGCCGGGCATGCCGGTCTTGCCCGGCCCCATCATTTCCCAGAACTGGCTGTGGTTCCAGTGCTGGCTGGCGTTGTTGAAAATACCGCTCTGCGCGACGGCGGACTTGTCGTAGGTGCCCTTGATGATCTCCTCGACGGGCTTGCCGTCCCATTCGGTGCCGGAAATCAGCTTGTTGCCGTTGTCAACGTAGGCCTTGTGGTGAATGTCGTGGTGGTATTCCATTGTCTCGCGCGACATGCCCCAGTCAGCCAGGGCGTCATGCGCATAGGGAAGATCAGGAAGTTCAAAAGCCATATCAGGCCCCCCTCGTTGTTCGTGCGTTGAAATTGTCTGGTACCGGATAAGTGGTCCGCTCACACCGGGGCGTCAACCCCGTCCGGCTACGGACGGGGTAAATAGCGGCATGACGACGATCCGGCTCAGGCGCCGAAATATTCCACCCGGCTGCCCGGCGCGGCGGCGGTGCTCAGCAGATCGAACACGTATTGCGCGACCGAGCGGAAGCAGATCACGCGCATTTCTCCTGCCTGCGGCATCCAGAACGCGCCGGGCACCTGCGCCAGCCGCGTGCGCCGGAAATCGCCCGGCCCGAACGCCCCCGGCGACAGGTCCACCGGCGCCAGCTTGGC
>CAZOKA010000215.1:0-4713 GCA_964580265.1 uncultured Rhodobacterales bacterium
TGCGATCAGGGACTACCGATCATGTGCATTGCCTGAACCGCCTCGCTGAGGCGCAAGGCCTTCATCGCGGCATGGCGCTGGCCGATGCCCGCGCGATCTGTCCCGATCTGACCACCCGCCCCGCCGACCTGGCACGCGAGGCGGCGGCACTGGTGCATCTGCGCCGCTGGATCGGGCAATACTCCCCGATGGTGGCACGGGATGGCGCGGATGGGCTGATGGCCGACATCAGCGGGGTGCCACACCTGTTTGGCGGCGAGGACGAGATGCGCGCCGATCTGCATGCCCGGCTGG
The DNA here is from genome assembly GCA_964580265.1 of uncultured Rhodobacterales bacterium. Classification (GTDB taxonomy): domain Bacteria; phylum Pseudomonadota; class Alphaproteobacteria; order Rhodobacterales; family Rhodobacteraceae; genus Sediminimonas. Next base: position 295 of record CAZOKA010000215.1, read on the forward strand.
AGCGCGCGGGCCTCTCGGTCGCCAGCGCCATCGCCGGCGCGCGCGGGGCAGCCCATGCGCTGGCGCGTCATGGCGGCGGCATCGTGCCAGAAGGCGGGCTCGCCGAGGCGATCGGGCACCTGCCGGTTTCCGCCTTGCGGATCGAGGAGAAGACGGCGCAAGCGCTGGCGCGCATGGGACTGCCCCGGATTGGCGATATTCTCTCGATGCCGCGTGCGCCGCTGGCCCGGCGCTTCGGCCCCGGCCTGGTCCTGCGGCTCGACCAGGCGCTTGGCAGCCAGGCCGAGCCTGTCGCGCCGGAGGCCGAAGAGCCGCATTTTGGGGTGCGGATGACCCTGCCGGAGCCGGTCGGCTTGCAGGACGATGTGATGACCGGGGTGTCGCGCCTGCTGGAGCGTCTGTGCGAGAAGCTGGCCCATCATGACCGGGGCGCACGTCGCCTGCGGCTCGAGCTGCACCGGCTCGACAGGGAAACGGCGCAGGTCGAGATCGGCCTTGCCCGCGCGATGCGCGATCCCGAGCGGATCGCCGCGTTGTTTCTCAGGGGTGTCGAAGAGGTCGAAGCCGGGTTCGGCATCGAGGCGATGCGCCTGACGGCCCATGTGACGGAGCACCTGCCGCCCGAGCAACTGGGCGCGCGAGCCGCCCTCCGGCAGGAGGATGCGTTGGCCGACCTCTTCTCGCGGCTTGGCAACCGGCTGGGGTTCGACCGGGTGCTGCGCCTGGCGCCCGCACAGAGCAAGATCCCCGAGCGCAGCTTCCTCCTGACACCGGCAGCTTATAGCGAGCCCGAGGCGCCGCCGCCTCGAACGGGACCGGATCGTCCGATCCTTGTATTTCCACCCGAGCCGGTGACGGCGGGCGGCATCGCGCACCCCGGCCATCCCCCCGCGCGGTTCCGCTGGCGGCGGATGGCGTTCAGCACGCTGCGCGCCACCGGGCCGGAACGGATCACGCCGGAATGGTGGCTCGATGATCCGGCCTGGCGTTCCGGCCTGCGCGATTACTGGCGCATCGAGACACGCGAGGGGCCGAGGCTGTGGCTGTTTCATACGCCGCAGGTGCCTGATGCGGCGCGCGCATGGTTCGTGCAGGGAGAATTCGCATGACCGCCTATGCAGAGCTGTGCGTGACCAGCAATTTCACCTTCCTGACCGGGGCATCGCATCCCGAGGAGCTGGTCACGCGCGCGGCTGAGCTTGGCCTTGCCGCCATCGCCATCACCGACCGGAACTCGGTCGCGGGCGTGGTGCGGGCCTTCTCGGCGCTGAAGGAACTGACCCGCCTGCGCGAAGAGGCGCGCGTGGCCGCCGACGGCGCGCAGGATGGACCAGCAATCCGCTCCCGGCAGGTCACCGATCACTCGAGCCGCCAGACGAGCCAATACGGCTCGCTTGAGGCTCAGCTGCAGATCCCGCCCGACATGCCGCTGCCAAGGTTGATCCCCGGCGCGCGGCTGGTGCTCACCGACAGCGATACGGATTGGCTGGCGCTGCCGACCGATGCGGCCGCCTGGTCGCGGCTGACACGGCTGTTGTCGTTGGGCAAGCGCCGCGCGGAAAAGGGCCACTGCCACCTGACGCGCGATGATCTGCTGGACTGCGGACGGAACATGGTGCTGATCGCCCTGCCGCCCGACCCGCTGGAGACGCCCACCAGCGCGGATGTGACGCGCGAGTTGCGCCACATGCTGCGCAGCTTTCCCGGCCAGTGCTTTCTGGGCGCCGCACCACTCTACGACGGGCGCGACCCGTTGCGCCTCGACCGTCTCTCGCAGCTTTCGCAGGCGACGGGCCTGCCGATGGTCGCCCTCGGCGAGGTGATCATGCATCGCTCGGCGCGCCGTCCGCTGGCCGATGTGCTGACCTGCCTTCGCCTCGGCTGCACCATCGACAATATCGGCGAGCGCCGCCTGACCCATGGCGAGCATCGGCTCAAATCCGGGGCCGAGATGGCGCGGATGTTCCACCGCTTCCCGGCCGCGATCCGCCGCACGCTGGAGATCGCGGATCGATGCGCGTTCCGTCTCGACGATCTGCGCTATCAGTATCCCGACGAGGCGCAGGACGGCGAGCCCGCGCAGGCGCGCCTCGAGCGGCTCTCGCGTGACGGCCTGCGCTGGCGCTATCCTGACGGGCCACCGTCGAAGATCACCGCGCGCGTCGAGAAAGAGCTCAGGCTCATCGCCGAGATGGGATATGCGCCCTATTTCCTGACGGTCCACGACATCGTGCAGTTTGCCCGCTCGAAGGGCATTCTCTGCCAGGGGCGCGGGTCGGCGGCCAATTCGGTGGTCTGCTACCTGCTGGGCGTGACCGAGGTGCCGCCCGAAAGCATCACCCTGATCTTCGAGCGGTTCATCTCGAAGGAGCGCGGAGAGCCTCCCGATATCGACGTGGATTTCGAACACGAGCGCCGCGAAGAGGTGATCCAGTGGATATATGAGCGCTATGGCCGCCATCGCGCCGGGCTGACCGCAACGGTGATCCATTTCCGCTCGCGCGCCGCGATCCGCGAGGTCGGCAAGGTGATGGGACTGTCCCGGGACGTGGTCGCCCGGCTCTCGGGCCAGATCTGGGGCTGGTCCGCCAGCGCCCCGAACGAGGACCGCCTGCGCGATGCCGGGGTTGATCCGGCAGACGACCGCGTGATGCTGGCGACGAAACTGATCGGGGAGATCATCGGCTTTCCCCGGCACCTGAGCCAGCATGTGGGCGGCTTCGTCATCACCCAGGGACGGCTCGACGAGCTGTGCCCCATCGAGAACGCGGCGATGGACGACCGCACCATTATCGAATGGGACAAGGACGATATCGACGCGCTCGGTCTTCTGAAGGTCGATGTGCTCGCGCTCGGTATGCTGACCTGCATCCGCAAGGCGTTCGGGCTGCTGGCCGATCACCGCGGACTGGAGCTGACGCTGGCCAATGTGCCGCCCGAGGACAGCACCGTTTATGACATGCTTTGCCGCGCCGATGCGATCGGGGTGTTCCAGGTGGAAAGCCGCGCGCAACTGAACTTCCTGCCCCGGATGCAGCCGCGCACGTTCTACGACCTGGTCTGCGAGGTAGCCATCATTCGGCCCGGCCCGATCCAGGGCGGCATGGTCCATCCCTTTATCAGCCGGCGTCAGGGCCGCGAGAAGGTCGAGGATCTCGGCGCCGCGATGATGGAGGTTCTGGGCCGCACCTATGGCGTGCCCCTGTTTCAGGAGCAGGCGATGCAGATCGCCGTGGTCGCCGCCGGCTTTTCTGCGGCCGAGGCAGATCGGCTGCGCCGCTCCCTTGCCACCTTCAAGCGAATGGGCACGATCGGCGCCTTTCGCGAGCGCTTTGTCTCGGGGATGCTGGCGCGCGGCTACGAGGCGGACTTCGCCGCGCGCTGTTTTGCACAGATCGAGGGCTTCGGCTCATACGGCTTCCCCGAAAGCCACGCAGCCAGCTTCGCGCGGCTGGTCTATATCTCCGCCTGGCTCAAGTGCCACCACCCGGCGGCCTTCACCTGCGCGCTGCTGAACAGCCAGCCGATGGGGTTCTACGCACCGGCGCAACTCGTGCGGGACGCCCGCGATCATGGCGTCGAGGTGCGCCCCGTCTCGGTGAACCACTCGGCCTGGGACTGCACGCTGGAGCCGCGCCCCGACGGTGCATTGGCCCTGCGCCTGGGCTTTCGCCAGATCAAGGGCATGCGCGAGGAGGATGCCGCCTGGATCGCCGCCGCGCGCGGCAATGGCTACGCGGATGTCGAGAGCCTCTGGCGCCGGGCCGGTGTTCATCCCGATGCGCTGGAGCGGCTGGCCGAGGCGGATGCCTTCGCGGCCGTCGGCCTCACGCGCCGCGATGCGCTCTGGGCCGCACGCGCGTTGCGGGCGCCCAAGCCGTTGCCGCTATTTGGCACGGAGGGCGAAGGCGGGGGGGAGCCGCAGGCCACCCTGCCCGCGATGACGCTCGGGCAGGAGATGATCGAGGACTACCTGTCCCTGCGCCTTTCCCTGCGCGCCCATCCGCTGGAGTTGCTGCGCCCGCGCCTGCCCGAGAGCCTGCCCCATGAGCGGCTGGGGCACGCGAAGGGGCGGATCACCGTCACCGGCCTCGTCATCACCCGCCAGCGCCCCGGCACCGCCTCCGGCGTGGTCTTCCTGACGCTGGAGGACGAAACCGGCGTGTCCAACATCGTGGTTTGGCGCAAGGTCTACGAGGCGTTCCGCAAGGCGGTGATCGCCGGGCGGCTCCTGCGCGTCACCGGTCGGATCGAGCGCGAGGGCCAGGTCACACACCTGATCGCCGAACGGGTCGAGGATATCTCGCCAATGCTCTCCGCCCTTGGTCAGGCGGTCGACACCAATCAGCGCACCGGCAGCACCCGGCCTACTGCCAGGCACCCCAGGGAACAGGCAAAGAAGCTGTTTCCGAGCCGGGA
>CAZOKA010000216.1:0-4700 GCA_964580265.1 uncultured Rhodobacterales bacterium
CGGTTCGTCCTTATGCGCACAGCGGTGGAACTGGCCACCCGCCTCGGCTCGTCGATCCTCAGCGCGGCGGCGCGCGCCGCGCTGTCAAGCAACGGCCGTGAATACCAGACGCTTGGCGACCTGCAACAACTGCGCGGGTTTCTTGTATCCGGCACATTGCTGTCCTTTCTGGATGCGCCCTTTGCACCGATCTTCATCGCGGTGATCTTCCTGATCCACTTGCACCTGGGCATGATCGTCATCAGCACGGCCCTGGTTTTGCTAGTCATCGCGCTGATAAACCAGCGCATCACGTCCAAACCCTTTGCCGAGGCCAACAAGCATCAGAGCATGGCCAACCTGCACCTCGATTCGATGTCGCGGAACAGCCAGATCATCAACGCGCTGGCCATGATCCCCGAAACCGTGTCGATCTGGGGGCGTGACACCGCGGCTTCGCTGACGGCGCAGGTGCGCGCGCAGGATCTCAATATCACCGCCGCCGCCTTCTCGCGCGGGGTGCGCCTGCTGGCCCAGGTCGGGATGCTGGGCTGGGGCGCGTTCCTGGCCCTTCAGGGGCAACTTACCGGCGGCATGGTCATCGCGGCCTCCATCGTGGCGGGGCGCGCGCTTGCACCGATCGAGGGCGCGATCGAAGGCTGGAACCAGTTCCTGCTGTCGCGCGCCGCCTATGGGCGGATCGCCGACCTGCTCAAGGCCTCGCCGCTCAACCACGAACGGTTGCGCCTGCCGCAACCCGAAGGCCGGCTCGACGTTGAACGCCTGCTCTACGTCCCCCACGGGACCAAGAGCGTGGTGCTCAACGGGATCAGCTTTTCGCTCGCTCCGGGCTCTTCGCTCGCGGTGATCGGCAATTCCGGCGCGGGCAAGACGACGCTGGGCAAGATGCTGGTCGGGGCGATCCTGCCGACCTCGGGCTGCGTGCGGCTTGACCTGATGGACCTGCGCAACTGGGATCAGCGGCAGTTCGGCGAAAACATCGGCTACCTGCCACAGGATGTGCAGCTATTTCCCGGAACCATCAAGGACAACATCGCGCGCATGCGCTCCGACGCGACGGATGACCAGATATATCGCGCCGCGCAGCTTGCCGATGTGCACAACATGGTCGCCAACCTGCCGCACGGATATGAAACCATGGTCGCCGCCGATGGCTCGCCCCTGTCGGGCGGCCAGAAACAGCGGATCGCACTGGCGCGCGCATTTTTCGGCGATCCCCGGTTGCTTGTCCTGGACGAACCCAACTCGAACCTCGATATCGCGGGCGATCATGCGCTGGAAAAGGCTCTGCAACACGCCAAGCAGCAGGGCATGACCGTGGTCGTCGTCACGCAAAAGCCCTCGCTGCTGGCGCATGTGGACAAGATCCTGCTGCTCGCCAACGGCAGCGTCGCCATGATCGGCGCGCGCGACGAGGTACTCAAATCCCTGTCCGGCGGTGGCAACGGCCAGCAGGGCGGCAGCATCACCGATAGCAACAGCTAGCGACATAGGAGAAACCCCGTGACTGTCACCACCCATCCATCGGAACCCGAACCGCGGCAATGGTTCGCGGACGTGCCCCGCTCGATCCGCCGCCTTAGCATCATCGGCATCCTGGTGATGCTCATCTCGTTCGGCGGTTTCGGCGCATGGGCGTTCATGGCGCCGCTGGCTGCGGCAGTCATCACCCAGGGTACCTTCGTGGCGACCGGCAACAACCAGATCATCCAGCACCTCGAAGGCGGGATCATTCGTGACATCCTGGTCTCGGAGGGGGACTTCGTCGAAAAGGGACAGCCGATCATTCAGCTTGACGAAACCGCCGCGCAGGCCAAGCTGCGCGAGTACTTTCTCAGACGTGCGCGGCTTGAAACGATCACCGCGCGCCTTCTGGCCGAGTATAACGGCGACAAGATCTTTGAAACGCCCGAATTCCTGCGCGGAATTCCCATGGATGCCGAGATCGAACAGATCCTGGTCAACCAGCGGCGCAGTTTCCAGGCGTCCAAGTCCAAGCTGTCCAAGGAAATCGGGCTTCTGGAAAGCACCATTCTCGCCCTGAAAAGCCGCAAGGAAGGCTATGTGTCCCAACTCGAGGCGCTGGAGCAGCAGATCGAACTGCTGGACGATGACATCTCAGCGCAATCGCAGCTCCTCGAAAAGGGCCTGTCCCAAAGGTCCAGGCTCAACTCCCTGTCTCGCGCCAAGGCGGATGGATGGGGCCAGATCGGCCAGTTGAGGGCCGAGATCGCCGAGGCCAACGCCCTTCTGGAGAAACATGCCGGCCAGATCGAGCAGATCATCGTCGAACACAAGAATGCCGCGCTGGACGAACTGCAATCAGCCGAGAGCGAACTTGATTCTGTGCGCGAAAACTACAGCCGCGCCCGCGAAGTGTACCAGCGCTCCTCGATCAATTCGCCCGTGTCCGGAACCGTCGTTCACATGAACTACAACACCCCCGGCGGCGTCATCGAAAGCGGCAAACCCATCGCCGAGATTCTGCCATCCGGCGCGCCGCTGATCATCGAGTCCAAGCTGGCGCGCACGGATATCGACAGCGTCAAGGTCGGCCAGACCGCCACGGTGCGCCTTGTCGCGCTAAATCAGCGCACGACGCCGGTTCTGGAAGGAACCGTCTTTTACGTGTCCGCCGATGCGCTCAAGGACGAGTCAGAGGCGACACCGCAAGAGGTCTACCTTGCCCGCGTCAGGCTCTCGGCGGACGAGATTGCCAAGGTCAACAATTTCACGCCCACACCCGGCATGCCGGCCCAGGTGATGATTCAAACCGCCGAGCGGACCTTCATCGAATACCTGGCAAAGCCGATTACGGACTCGATGGCGCGCGCCTTTCGTGAGCAATAGGTGCATCTTTGCCGCGCAGGTGGGGGCTTCAGGGGCACGCGCGCCATGCGCGCGCGCCCTTGGGCGAACTCATATATCCAGATCCAATTGCGGCCGCCCGTCCGACGTGCGCTCGTGCGAGTGGCCCGACGGGCCGATCATGCCACGGATGCGCTTGCGGAAGTTCGAAAAGCTGTCGAAGCTGACGACATCCACCGCATCGTCCAGATCCAGCTCAAGCCGATACCATCCGGTGCCAACGCGTTCGACCGCGATGACCGTCGCGGCAAAAGGCTGCGACAGGTAGCGCCCCGTGACGCGGCCGCCGGGGGCATAGCCATCGGGCGGGCGGTTGCCGATCGCCGCGTGCAGGGTGTTCCAATCCCGAAATCCCAGTTGGTGCGCCATCAGCTCCAGTGCCTTGCCGTGGCTGATCGTGGTGCCATCCTGGGCCAGTTGCTCGCGCAGGCGTTTGGCCTGTGCCTTGGCCTGCGCGATGGTGGGCAGGTGCGTGGTCATGATCGCACCCGTGTGGGCCTCTGGGCCGACCGATATCTGTTGCGTGATGTATCGAGCATCGCTCTGTTTCCTCATGCATGGTCTCGCATGTCTGGACGGAACCCGCGTTACCACCCGCGCAAGACGCAAAGAGGGTGACAGAAAACAATCTCGGGCAGATCTTCACCAAAACGGCAATGCGTCAGCGGGTGGCAGGCGTCTGCGGCCAACGCCCCGATAGCGCGGCCCGCGGCCCTGGTCAAGCCCGTCAGGGTCCGCCCGGCAGCAGGCCCGGCGTATTGCGCCGGTCGGATTTCGACACTATCAAATTACGTGCACGGCCCAAGTGCCGGTCTGTGCAAACGTTCCATCTGAAAAGGGGGACGGCCCTGGGGGATGCATGAACAGGCGTAATTTCGGTTTCTGGATTATGTCCACTGCGCTCATGGCGCACTGGCCGGCGGTCCGAGGGTTCTGGCGGCCCCGGATCAAGGGCGGCTGGGTGCTGAAGGATGAGGATCTGTAGTGCTCATCGACCTCAACCAGATCGCCCGCGCCCCCGAGCGCAAGTATGACGTGTGCGTGATAGGCGCTGGCGCCGCGGGCATAACCGTCGCGCTCAGGCTGGCGGAACTGGGAAAATCCGTCGCCCTGTGCGAGGGCGGCGCGCTCGATTATTCCGAGGCGTCGCAAGGCTGCTATGCCGGTGATGTCATCGGCGATCCCTATTTCGACCTGGAAGACACGCGACTGCGCTATTTCGGTGGTTCGACCAACCATTGGGGCGGGTGGTGCAGAACCTTCGAGAAAGAAGATTTCGAAAGGCATGTCTTGGGCGAAGAGTTCACCTGGCCCATCACCCATGACGCCATGAGCACCTATTTTCGCGCGGCGTCCGAGATCCTCGAACTTGACGGCGATTACGATGACCGGATCGTCAACTGCCGCTACGGGATCAAGAATATCCAGTTCAAGTTTTCGCCGCCGGTGAAATTCGGGGCAAAATACAAGGGCACGATTTCCCGGTCCCGCAATATCGATCTCTATATCAACGCGAATTTCGCGGGGGTTTCCGGCGCGGCGGGGCGTGTGCGTTCTGTCAACGTGCGGAACTACAGCGATGCCACTATCGCGCTGGATACGGACAAGGTGGTGCTTGCGATGGGCGGGATCGAGAATTCCCGCCAGCTTCTTTGGATCAGGGAACAGCACGGATCGAGGTTTTTCGACGAAACCCTGCCGATCGGGCGCTACTGGATGGAGCACCCTCATTTCACTCTGGGCGAGGCGCTGGTGGAAAATTCCGTGTCTCAAGGCACGTTCTATGCGCTGTCGGGCGAGGCGCAGAACCGGCTTGGTATCCTGGGCTGTGG
>CAZOKA010000217.1:0-4629 GCA_964580265.1 uncultured Rhodobacterales bacterium
CCTGCCGTGTGCGCGATGATCTCATGGCCGTTTTCCAGCTCGACCCGAAACGTCGCGTTTGGCAGGAGTTCCTTCACGACACCGGGAAATTCGAGCGTATCTTCCTTGGCCATGGTCTCTCCTTCGATAAACATCCCGCCACTGCGCGGGACGCGCGATAAATGGGCCTGTTCGCGTCTTTTTTCAAGGGGAATCTTGGCGCAGGTCGATCTGTTCGATCTTGCCCAGGCGCGGCGCCTGCTCGGGCCAGTGCGCCATGTTCAGCACATTACCATCCGCGCGCACCGTGCGAATGGCGTCAAGGTCGATCCGCGCGTAGGTCCAGCCGGGTGCGTCATGCTGCCCCTCCGCGATCACCCCGGTTGCCGGGAACCCGCGATCGGACGGGCCGAACACCCCGCCGCGCCCGGTGTTTTCCTCGACCGAGTATAGCCGCGGCGCCGTCCCCGTCAGGGACGACATCACCGTAACGCATTGATTTTCAAGCGCCCGCGCCATCGCACCGATGCGCACCCGCCAATACCCTTCCAGGGCCTCGGTGCAACTTGGCACCAGGATGATCTCGGCCCCTGCCTCGGCCAGGGTGCGCGCCAGAAGGGGGAATTCGCTATCGTAGCAGATCAGCACCCCGATCCGGCCCAGCGCGGTATCGAACACGCGCATGGGTCCGCCGCCGATTATGCCCCATTCGTCCCGCTCGAAGCGGGTCATGATCTGCTTGTCCTGGTGGGACATAGTGCCATCGGGGCTAAAGAAATAAGCGCGGTTGACTACGCCCTCGCCTGTCTCGACCGGCCCCGATGCGCCCAGGATGTGCACCCCGAGCCGCCCGGCCAACTCCGAATGCAGGGCATTGGCCGCCTCCATTCGCCCGGACACCGCCGTGATCGACCCCGCCGGATCGGCCGACGCATCCGCGCCGGCCAGGCTGGCCAGTTCCATCGCGCCATACTCCGGGAACACCAGCAGATCGGCCCCCTCCGCGGCCGCCTCCGAAACCCAGCGAGTCAGCTTTGCCTCGTAATCGGGCCAATCCTTGAACTCGTTCAGCGGATAGGCGGCGGTCGCTACGGTGATGGATGTCATGGCGTGTCCTCTTCCATGGGCGGGCCCCATTTGCGGATCAGGTTCTGCACGATCTGGTCGCGCGTCTGCCGATAGGCAGAAAGCTTGTCCTCGCGCGTCTCGCCCAGGCCCGTGGGGTCCATGATGGGCCAGTATTCGACATGCAGATGAAAATAGCGCGTCAGGTCAAGCGCCCGCCGCTGACTGGCCGGCGAAAGCGCCACGATCAGGTCGAACGACGACAAGTCGTCGCCCCATTGCTCCATCTCGTCGAAGCTGCGCGCGCGGTGCCGCGACAGCTCGACACCGATCTCCTTGCACACGGCGATGGAAAACCCGTCGATCTCCATGTCGTCCGTCACGCCGACCGATTGCACGTAGGTATCGCTGCCGTAGAATTTCTTCATGATGCCTTCCGCCATCGGCGAGCGAACCGCATTGTGATCGCAGCAAAACAGAACCGACTGTGGAAGCGCCTCTGCCACGCGGTCACCCTCCGTAATGCAGAACGCATATCAGGGTGAACAGGCGCCGCGCGGTATCGGAATCGACATCGGCCTTGCCCTCCAGCCGCTCCTGCAGGATGCGCGCCCCCTCGTTGTGGATGCCCCGGCGGGCCATGTCGATCGTTTCGATCTGGCTGGGCGGCATGGTCTTGACCGCGTCGAAGTAACTTTCGCAGATCGCCCAGTAGTCCTTGACCACCTGCCGGAACGGCGACAACGACAAGTGGAACTCGGCCACCTGCTCCTGCTGTTCGGTGGCGATGTCGAATACCAGGCGACGCTCGCGGATCGACAGGGCAACCCGGTACGGCCCATCCGGCACATCGCGCCCGTCGCGCGCCGGCAGGGCAAAACTGTTATCCTCCAGCAGGTCATACATCGCAACCTTGCGCTCCTGCTCGATTTCCGGCGTCGGCGGGGGCAGGTTTCGGTCATCCAGTTCGATATGGCTGATGCGGGCGGTCATGGGGTGCTTTCGCTGTGCTCGTCTCGGGGTGGCCGGTGCCGTCCGCCATGGATAGCCGCGATGGTCCGGCGGCACAATCTTTCCCGCGCATGCTCAGACAATGAACAACGCCGCCACCACCAGCGCCAGCGCAATCACCCGAAACCGCCGCGCCAACGGCGTCCAGTAGCCCCGCGCGGGCCGCAACGGCGACAGCAGAAACGGCACGATCACCAACGGCAGCGCCAGCGACCGCAGCGACGGCCCCGTCTCGGGCGTATCCAGAAGCGGCCCCGCCAGCAACAGCACCGACAGGAATGGCCACCCGCGGTAAAGCATCCTGCCGCGCCGGTCGCGCGTAATGCGCAGCTTGGGATCAGCGATGCCGGGCAAATCGACCGGCCGCACCCATGTCGGCAGCATCGTCGCGATCAACCCGAACCCGACGCCGCCAACTGCCCAGATCAGGACAAGACCATTGGCCGTCGCCGGACCCTGCCATTGCGCCAAAACGCCCGTCGCCATGAACACCCAACCCGCATAGAACGCATGGATCAGCAAAGCGGGGTTATCCGGCCGCCGCGGCCCGCGCATCGCCGCCGTGCCGGCCAGCACGTCAAACGCCATCAGGAACAGCGCGCTGCACAGCAGCCCTTGCCGCAGCGGCGTCGGCCCGCCCGCGCCAAGCGCCCACAGCAAGCACAAAAAACCCATCGCCAACGCAATAGCGCCCGCGGAAACGGCAACGGATCGTTTCGCTTCGTCTAAAGTCATCTCTCTCCGTCGTTCAGCTTGTCCAGCCGCGCGCGCACGCTCAGGCCATGCGCCTCCAGGCTCTCGGAGTTGGCAAGCGTCTCGGCTGCGGGGCCAATCGCGCTGAGGGCCGCAGGCGTCATCCGCGCCAGCGTCGTGCGTTTCATGAAATCCATCACCGACAGCCCCGACGAGAACCGCGCCGACCGCGACGTCGGCAACACGTGGTTCGGCCCGCCGACATAATCGCCGATCGCCTCGGGCGTCCACTGGCCCAGGAAAATCGCGCCGGCGTGCTGTATCCTGCCCGATAGCGCCTCCGCCTCGGCCACGCAAAGCTCCAGGTGCTCGGGCGCGATCCGGTTCGCCAGATCGGCGGCCAGCTCCATATCGGGAACCATGATGATGGCTCCGAAATCACGCCAGCTTGCCGCCGCGATATCGCGACGTTCAAGCGTCTCAAGACGCTTGGCAACCGCCGCCTCGACCGCGCGCGCAAGGCCCGGATCGTCGGTGATCAGGATGGATTGCGCGCTTTCGTCATGCTCGGCCTGCGCCAGCAGGTCCAGCGCCAGCCAGTCAGGATCGTTATCGCCGTCCGCCACGATCAGGATCTCGGACGGCCCGGCGATCATGTCGATCCCCACCTTGCCGAACACCCGCCGCTTGGCCGCCGCGACAAAGGCGTTACCGGGGCCGGTGATCTTGTCCACCGGCGGGATCGTTTCAGTGCCATAGGCCAGCGCCGCGATCGCCTGCGCACCGCCAATGCGATATACCTCGTCCACCCCCGCCAGCCTTGCTGCCAGCAGCACCAGCGGGTTCGCCTTTCCGTCAGGCGTAGGCACCGCGATGGCCAGTCGTTCAACCCCCGCCACCCGCGCCGGGATCGCGTTCATCAGCACCGATGACGGGTAAGATGCCAACCCACCGGGCACATACAGCCCCGCCGCCGATACCGGCGTCCACCGCCAGCCAAGCGTCGCGCCCTCCGGGTCGGTCCAGCTCTGATCGTCGGGGATCTGACGCGCGTGATAGGCGCGAATACGCTCCGCCGCCAGCTCCAGCGCGGCGCGGTCTGCCTGGGGCACCCTGCCGATCTCGGCGTCGATCTCCTCGGCGGTAAACGCCAGCGTCGCGGCGCTCAGGCTCAGCCGGTCGAACCGCTCTGTCAGCTCGATCAGGGCCGCGTCGCCGCGCGCGCGCACATCGGCAATGATCCCCGCCACGATGTCGTCCACGTCGGGGCTGTCCTCGCGCTTGGCGCTCAACAGCGCGGCAAAGGCGGCTTCGAAATCGGGTTGGGTCGCGTCAAGTATCTGGGGCATGGTCCCTCCGGCGGGTTTCCCGACCGGACATAGCGGGCCGCGCCCCGCGCCTCAAGCCCTCCCGGCGGCGGGGCGCACCACGTAGACCGAGCACCCCGAATGCCGCACCACCCGCGCCGCGTTCGGGCCCAGCAGGTAATCGCGCAGTTCGGGCTTGTGCGAGCCGATCACGATCAGGTCGCTGCCGATCTCCTCTGCCGTGTGCAGGATCTCCTCGTAGGCCTTGCCGGTGGCGACGACATGGCGCACGCCCTTGTTCGCCTCCTCGCCGATCGTGTCGCGCACGAGGGTATCCAGCAGCTCGCGCGCATGCGCCACTGCCTTGTCGTGGAAATCCTTGTCGAAATAGCCCCCCACGATGCTCATCCCGAAATCGGGCACCACGGTGATGACGTCCAGCCGCGCATCGTCCAGCCGCGCAAGTTTATGGGCAACGCGCAAAACCTCCGCGTCGTTTTCAGGCTGGTTGATGTCGATGGCGCAAAGGATCGAGTTGCTCATGCTGGCACTTCCTTCTGTTTGCGTTGCCGCC
>CAZOKA010000218.1:0-4612 GCA_964580265.1 uncultured Rhodobacterales bacterium
GGAAGAAATAGACGCTGTCGGCGCCGCTGGCGCGGATTTGCGCGATTTCGCTGGCATAGTCGGTCTGGCCCAGCTTGGTATAGATTTCACCGGCCAGTTCGCCTTCATACAGGCGCTTGTAGCCGGTCAGCGCGTCCTGGCCTGCCGGGTAGTTCGGCGCCAGGATGAAGGAGTTGGCCAACCCCGCGGAATTGGCGTATGCGCCGGCTGCCTCGTGCAGGTTGTCGTTCTGCCACGCAACGTTGAAGTAGTTCGGATCGCACCCTTTGCCCGCCAACATGGAGGGGCCAGCATTGGGCGATAGGTAGAATTTGCCCTGCGCGACGGATGCGGGGATGACCGCCATGGCGAGGTTGGACCAGATGATACCGGTCAGCACGTCCACCTTTTCCGACTGGATCATCCTGTCAGCCAGTTGCACGGCCACGTCGGGTTTGCGTTGGTCATCTTCGATCACGACCTCGATGTCGTCGCGGGCGGCCTGTTTCACGGCCAGCATGAAGCCGTCGCGCACGTCAATGCCAAGGCCTGCGCCACCCCCCGAAAGGGTGGTGATCATACCTACCTTTAGGCCCTCTGCCTGCGCAGCGAACGCTGTGGCGCTGATGCCGATGGCCGCGGCCAAAGTCCTGAATTTCATTGTGTCGTCCTCCAGTTGGTTGATGACGGAGTGGAATTTCCCTTGTTCCAGGGGTTTGTCATTTCCGTCCCGGCCCCGTCATTTCCGGGTGGTTGTCGTTGGTTTCTGCGCTTCCTTGGGCAACGCGCCACATGGGCGCGCCCCGACCACAGACCATACACATGGCAACGGTTTCGTCCACTTCGCGCTAACCTCCGTTTCGCTCTCGCAGCACGTGGCGGCGGATCTTGCCAGTTGCAGTCTTGGGTAATTCTGCCTCGAACCGGATGGCGCGAGGGTACTTGTAGGGGGCGATCGTGGCCTTGACGTGATCCTGTAGCTGTCTTGCCAGCGTGTCGTCGGCGTTGTGGCCGGCTGCCAGCACCACATGCGCCTGTACGATCATGCCGCGCGCGTCATCAGGCACGCCGATCACGGCGCATTCGCTGACGGCTGCGTGCGACAAAAGTGCAGCTTCGACTTCGGGGCCGGCAATGTTGTAGCCGGACGATACGATCATGTCGTCATTGCGCGCGGCGAAATACAAATAGCCATCGGCGTCTATGTGAAAACTGTCGCCGGTGATGTTCCACCCCTCGCACACGTAATCGCCTTGTCGCGCGTCGTCGAGATAGCGGCAGCCTGTCGGCCCGCGCACGGCAAGGCGTCCGACCTCGCCAATGGGCACATCGTTCAATTCATCATCGACAATGCGGACCTGATACCCGGCAACAGGTCGGCCGGTGCAGGCGGGGCGCGAATCCTCAAACCGATTGGAAACGAAGATGTGCAGCATCTCGGTCGCGCCGATCCCGTCCAGCATGGGTTTGCCGGTCTTTTCCATCCAGGCGTCATAGATCGGGCCGGGCAGGGTTTCGCCCGCTGACACGGCGGCACGCAAGCTGGACAGATCGGCGCCGTCGTCCATCGCGTCCAGCATCACCCGATAGGCCGTCGGCGCGGTAAAGCAGACCGTGGCGCGATATTTCTGGATTATCTCGATCATGTTGGGCGGCGAGGCGTTTTCCAGAAGCGTTGCAGTTGCGCCGAAGCGCAGCGGGAAAACCGCCAGCCCGCCCAGACCGAACGTGAAAGCCAGCGGCGGTGAGCCGACGAACACGTCCTCGGGCTGCACATCCAGCACCTCGCGCGCGTAGCCATCGGCAATGATCAGCAGGTCGCGATGGAAATGCATGGTGGCCTTCGGGTCGCCGGTGGTGCCTGATGTGAACCCCAGAAGCGCGACATCGTCGCGCCCGGTTTTCACCGGCTCGAACTGCACCGGCTTTTCCAGCGCGACCTGGTCCAGTTCGGCCTCGTGGTTGGAGGTGCCGTCGAACCCGGCAACGCGTGTCAAGAAGCGGCTGTCGCGGGCGCAGTTTTCCATTTCCTCCATCAACCGCGTGTCGCACAGGGCATGAGATATTTCGGCCTTGTCCACGATCTTGCCCAGCTCGGCGGCGCGCAACATCGGCATGGTGTTGACCACAACCGCGCCCACCTTGGTTGCCGCCAGCCAACAGGCCACCATCGCCGGGTTGTTGGCGGACCGGATCAGCACGCGATTGCCGGGCATTACGCCCAGATCTTCGACCAGCGCATGCGCCAGCCGGTTGGTCCAGTCGGTCAATTCCTTGTAGGTGCGTCGCCGGCCGTTTCCGATCAGGGCCGTGTGGTCGCCGAAGCCGCGTTCGACCATCGCGTCGGTCAATTCGTATCCGGCGTTGAGGTAGTCGGGGTAGTCGAACCCGTCCAACACGATGTCGGGCCATTGATCGGGGGGCGGCAGCCGGTCGCGCGTGAATGTGTCTGTATGCCCTGTTGGTCCCAGCATTCTATCCTCCCTGGTAGGCGGCGAGTGTCTGGCGTGCGATGACGATCCGCTGCACGTCCGAGGCGCCCTCGTAGATGCGCAACGCCCGGATGTCGCGGTAG
This sequence comes from uncultured Rhodobacterales bacterium, assembly GCA_964580265.1. Lineage (GTDB taxonomy): Bacteria > Pseudomonadota > Alphaproteobacteria > Rhodobacterales > Rhodobacteraceae > Sediminimonas. The sequence continues at coordinate 2,555 of CAZOKA010000218.1, forward strand.
AGCCGTTCAACCGTTTCACCCGACTTGACGCCATCGCCGCCATGCAGTTGCACCGCCGCGTCGATTACCTTTTGCGCCTGTTCGGTCGAGAACAGCTTGGCCATTGCCGCCTCGCGCGTGATGCGATCGGCGCCGTTGTCCTTGGCCCATGCGGCGCGGTAGACCAGCAGCGCGCTTGCGTCCACGTCCAGCGCCATGTCGGCGACATGCCCCTGCACCATTTGTAGCTCCGACAGCGGGGCGCCGCCCACCTGCCTGCTGCCGACACGGGCAAGAGTTTCGTCGAGAGCGCGCCGTGCGAAGCCGAGTGCGGCCGCCGCCACGGTCGAGCGGAACACGTCAAGCACGGACATCGCGATGCGGAATCCCGCGCCTTGTGGTCCGATCAGGGCCGAGGCGGGTACCCGGCAGCCATCGAAGCGCAGTCTTGCCAGCGGGTGCGGTGCAATGGTTTGCAGCCGCTCTGCCACGTTGAGGCCCGGCGTATCGGCGGGCACCACGAATGCCGACAGCCCGCGTGCGCCGGGGGCGTCGCCGGTGCGGGCGAAGACGGTGTAGACATCAGCGATACCGCCGTTCGATATCCAGGTCTTTTCACCGTCAAGCACGTAATCATTGCCGTCTTGCGTGGCGGTCATGGTCGAGTTGGCCACGTCCGAGCCCGACTGCGGCTCGGTCAGGGCAAACGCGGCGATGGCCCGCCCGCTGCGGGTGAGCGGCAGCCACTGCGATTTTTGCGCCTGTGTCCCGAAGAGCGAGATCGCACCGGTTCCCAGCCCCTGCATGGCAAAGGCGAAATCGGCCAGCCCGTCATGGCGCGCCAGCGTTTCGCGCGACAGGCAGAGGGCCCGCACATCGAATGCCTCGCCCGCCTCGGCGGCGGTGGGGCGCAGCCATCCGTCGGCGCCCAGACGCGCCACCAGAGTGCGGCAGGCGGAATCGGCATCACCGTGGTCCAGCGCCGCTACCGCGCCCCTGGCCCAGTCATCCAGCGTTTCTGCCCAGACCTTGTGGTGCGGCGCGAAGAACGGCCAGTCGAGGAAACTTTTATCCGGCATCTTGCTCACCCCTCATGATGGAACCCCGCGCCCCGGGCCTGACCCGGGGCCTCGACCCGGCAACACAATCAGGGGCAGCGCCGCCTGGTTCACGAGGTCCCGGGTCAGGCCCGGGACGGGGGGACATTGCATTTCCATCAATCCCCCCTGAACATCGGCTTTTCCTTGGCGGTGAACGCCCGGTAGGCGCGTTCGAAGTCAGCCGTTTGCATGCAGATGGCCTGCGCCTGCGCCTCGGATTCGATGGCCTGTTCAAGGCCCATGTTCCATTCCTGATTGAGCTGCGTCTTGGTGATTCCATGGGCAAAGGTGGGCCCGGCGGCCAGGCGCGCGGCCAGCGTTTGCGCGGCCTCGTCCAGCGCTTCGGCATCGGGGTGAACGGCGTTCCAAAAGCCCCATGCATGGCCTTCAGCCGCGCTCATGCTGCGCCCGGTATAAAGAAGCTCCGCCGCACGGCCCTGCCCGATGATGCGCGGCAGCATCGCGCAAGCGCCCATGTCGCACCCGGCCAGGCCAACCCTTGTGAACAGAAAGCCGCATTTCGCCTCTTCAGTGGCCAGCCGCATGTCCGAGGCCATGGCGATAATCGCGCCTGCACCCACGCAGATACCGTCAACGGCGGCGATCACGGGCTTGTTGCATCCGATCATTGCCTTGACCAGGTCGCCGGTCATGTGCGTGAAGGCCAGAAGATCCTTCATGTTCATGTCAACCAGAGGGCCGATGATCTCGTGCACGTCCCCACCGGAGCAGAAGTTACCGCCGTTCGAGGCGAAGATCACCACGTCGATATCGGTGGCATAGGGCAGGGCGCGGAAGGTGTCGCGCAGCTCTGCATAGCTTTGAAACGTCAGCGGGTTCTTGCGATCGGGGCGGGTCAGGCGGATCGTGGCGACACGGTCTTTGACCTGCCAATCGAAGTGTGACGGTCGCAGCGTGGCGAGTTCGGTCATTGAGTGGCTCCTTCCATACGGCGGATGATGGTGCGCATCATGTCAAG
>CAZOKA010000219.1:0-4609 GCA_964580265.1 uncultured Rhodobacterales bacterium
TCGACAAGCCGCAAGCGCCTGTCATTGGCGGCCCATCTCGGCGGAGGAGGCGCAGGAGCGCAGCGCAGAGCCGCGCGCGTTCATGGCATGGCTGCGTGAGAAAACCCTGTCCTTGAAGGACTAGGCGGCGGACTTAGAGCTTGTCGCATTCATCCGAATTCATACGACAAGCTCTAACTTATTGATTTCGCATGTCCAAGGAGCGAAAAACCGGGGTCCACTTTTTCGCGACACGCTCTAGCGCGACGGAATGGGCGTTTCGCCGCGGTAGTCGTAAAATCCTCGGTCGGTCTTGCGGCCCAGCCATCCGGCCTCGACATATTTCGTCAGCAGCGGACAGGGCCGGTATTTTGTGTCCGCCAACCCGTCATGCAGGACGTTCATGATCGCAAGGCAGGTGTCGAGCCCGATGAAATCGGCCAGCTCCAGCGGCCCCATCGGGTGGTTGGCGCCCAGCTTCATCGACTCGTCGATGGAGCGCACGTTGCCGACCCCTTCGTAGAGGGTATAGACCGCCTCGTTGATCATCGGCATCAGGATGCGATTGACGATGAATGCAGGGAAATCCTCGGCCGAGGCGGCAGTTTTTCCCAAGTTGTCCACGACGGTTTTGCAGGCCTTGAAGGTTTCCTCGTCGGTCGCGATGCCGCGGATCAATTCAACCAACTGCATCACCGGGACCGGGTTCATGAAGTGGAACCCCATGAATTTCTCAGGGCGGTCGGTGCGGCTGGCGAGACGCGTGATTGATATGGAAGAGGTGTTGGATGTCAGTATGGTGTGCGGGTGCAGGTGCGGTTGCAGATCCTCGAAAATGGCCTGCTTGACGGTTTCGCGTTCGGTTGCGGCCTCGATGATCAAATCGCTGGCGCCAAGATCTGTCAGAGTCAGCGTTGTCTTGATGCGCGCCATTGTCGCGTCCTTGTCGGGCTGGCTGATCTTTTCGCGGCTGACTTGACGCGTCAGGTTTCGGTCGATCAGGGCGATGGCCGCGTCCAGGGCGTCCTGGCTGACATCGGTCAGAAGCACGTCGTATCCGGCCAAGGCCATGACATGCGCGATGCCGTTGCCCATCTGTCCGGCGCCGATTACGCCGACTTTTTGAATCTCCATCACACCGATCCCCTTGATATCGCTGGCGTCAGCATATGCCCCGGGGGGACTGCACTGCAAGGGCGCGAGGCCACTAAAAAACACAGAAAATTGGGGCTTTAGCAATTTGGCAAGACACCTGCGCGATGCTGCCTGTGGGTGAGAAAAATAGTGGTGGGGAGATTATGACCTATGCGGATGCGCCTTCCGGGGCGCTTGATTACATGCCTTGGCGGTATGGCAATTCGAAGTTGGTATTTCGTGGGCCGCGGCGGCGGTTGGAGGGGAACTACGCGCTGTTCATGGGCGGGACGGAGACATATGGAAAGTTCATCGCCGATCCGTTCCCGTCGATCGTGGAGCGGGGCACCGGAGTGCGTTGTGTCAATTTCGGTTGGCCGAATGCGGGGGTCGATGCCTTTGCGATTGATCGTGATATCCTGTGCGCAGCGTCACAAGCCACTGTGAACATTGTTCAAATTACTGGCGCACAGAATGTCACGAACCCGTTTTACAGCGTTCATCCAAGGCGCAACGACCGCTTTGTCGCGGCCAGCGCGGCTCTGCAGCGGCTGTATCCGGAAGTGGATTTCATGGAATTCCACTTCACCCGGCACATGCTGGGACGGCTCTGGCAGGTTTCGCCGCGGCGTTACGCGCAGGTGCGCGAGGCGGCGCGGCACGCCTGGGTGCAGAAAATGCGCGGGATGATGCAAAAAATTGGCATTAAAACCATACTGTTATGGGTTTCCGGGCGGGCAATGAACCAATCTGTCTACGAAGGCGGGCAGGGCGACCTGAACAGCGACCCGGTGTTCGTCACAGCGCAGATGGTTGCGCTTTTGCGGCCCTACGTGGTGCGTGTGGTCGAGGCGACGGTGAGCGCCGATGCCCTGTCAAAGGGGACAGAAGGTATGATTTTCAATGCCTTGGAGGCCCCCGCCGCCGCCGAGATGCTGGGGCCGCATGCCCACCGGGAGGTGGCCGATGCACTGATCCCGTCTGTCGCGAGCATGGCGGCGCAGCGCCACTGACGCAGCCGTGGCCCATTGGAAAATGGGCCCGCCGATGGCGGGCCCAACCTACCAAAACGTACATTTCGCGGCTTGAAATGTACATTTCGTACGACGCGCGCGAAAAGCGCCTTTGACGGGGTGCTCTTTACAGTTTCTCAACCAGTTCGGGCACGGCATCGAACAGGTCGGCGACAAGACCGAAATCGGCCACCTGGAAGATCGGCGCCTCTTCGTCCTTGTTGATGGCGACGATGATCTTGGAGTCCTTCATGCCGGCCAGGTGCTGGATCGCGCCGGAGATGCCGATGGCAACATAAAGGTCGGGCGCGACCACCTTGCCGGTCTGGCCGACCTGCCAATCGTTCGGGGCAAAACCCGAATCGACCGCCGCGCGCGAGGCACCGACGGCGGCGCCCAGCTTGTCGGCCAGTTTCTCGATCAGGGCAAAGTCCTCTTCGGAGCCGACGCCGCGACCACCGGAGACGACAACGCCGGCCGATGTCAGTTCGGGGCGATCGGATTCGGCAACCTTGTCCTCGACCCACTCCGACAGCGACGGGTCGGCGGCGGCGTCTATGTTTTCGACCGGGGCAGCCCCCTGTTCGCCTGCGGCATCAAAGGTGGAGGTGCGGATCGAGATCACCTTTTTTGCATCCGACGACTTGATCGTCTGCACGGCATTGCCGGCGTAGATCGGGCGTTCAAAGGTGTCGGCATCGATGATGCCCGACACGTCCGTGATCACCATCACGTCCAGCAGCGCGGCGACGCGCGGCAGGATGTTCTTGGCGTCGGTGGTGGCGGGTGCGACGATGTGATCATAATCGCCGGCAAGCGACACGATCAGATCCGACACCGGCTCTGCCAGGCGGTGACCGTAGAGGTCATGCTCGGCGCAGAGCACCTTGGCCACGCCGTCGATCTTGGCGGCGGCTTCGGCGGCGGCGGAGCAGGTAGCCCCGGCGGCAAGGATTGTCACATCGCCCAGTTTGCTCGCAGCGGCGACAGCCTTGGCGGTGGCGTCCAGCGCCAGTTCGCCATCATTGACTTCTGCCAGAAGAAGAACAGCCATTACACAGCCCCCGCTTCTTTGAGTTTCTCGATAAGTTCATCGACCGAACCGACCTTGATGCCGGCGGCGCGCTCTTCGGGCTCGCTGGTCTTGACGACCTCAAGGCGCGGGGTGACATCGACGCCGTAATCATCGGCGGTCTTTTCATCCAGCGGCTTTTTCTTGGCCTTCATGATGTTGGGCAGCGAGGCGTAGCGCGGCTCGTTCAGGCGCAAGTCGGCGGTGACGATCGCGGGCATCTTGACCTTGATCGTTTGCAGGCCGCCATCGACCTCGCGCGTGACGACGGCGTGATCGCCATCGATGTCGAGCTTGTTGGCATAGGTGGCCTGCGACCAGCCCATGAGCGCCGCCAGCATCTGGCCGGTGGCGTTCATGTCGTTGTCGATGGCCTGCTTGCCGGCGATGACGAGGCCGGGTTGCTCTTCGTCGATCACGCCCTTGAGGATCTTGGCGACGGCCAGCGGCTCGATGTCGCTATGCACGTCGTCTGCGGCAACTACCAGAATGGCGCGATCGGCGCCCATTGCCAGCGCCGTGCGCAAGGTCTCCTGCGCCTGCTTGACGCCGACCGAGACGGCGATGATCTCGTCTGCCTTGCCGGCCTCCTTTAGACGAATCGCCTCTTCGACTGCGATTTCGTCAAACGGGTTCATCGACATTTTCACGTTGGCGAGATCGACACCGCTGCCATCCGCCTTGACGCGGACCTTAACGTTGTAGTCGATCACGCGTTTGACAGGCACAAGCACCTTCATGAGCGTGGTCTCCTTTATGGTTTATGGGCGCCGAAAAGGGGCGCCCCGCGAACTCTCTCGCGCGTTGATATAGGCTTGGGCCGGGGTGAAACAGGGGAAAATCGTCACGTTAGCGCCAACCAACGTCGCGTTATCGCCTGCGGTCATGATATTTTGCCAATCTGCTGGCCTGATGTGCCGCTATGCGGGAAGGATGATGAGCGCGGCGGCGGTGATCTCGGCACGCCTGACCTGTCTGCACTTACCTTGCCCCCTAGTGTTCGACATCTGACACAGGGTGCCCGGTTCTGGTGGGTCGGTGATGGGCTGTTGCGGTCGTTGAGGTGATCAGCCCAGAAGCCGCGCATTGACGGGCCGCGGTGCGGCGATCCTACGCTGGTGAAAAGGCGCTTTATGCCCGCCAAATCCGAATGACATCAGAGCGTTGCGCAGGTTGCAGCCAAATCGCCGTGCCGGGGGGCGGCCCGGCGATGCGCGGCGGCCTGCGGCCGCTGTTTCGCGCATTGGGACCAAACCTCAACGTCCGCTTCAGGCCAATCCCACCCACCGCACCTGGGATCATGTACCAGACGTTGACGAGGCCCCGGCTCAGGGCCGGGGCGGGTCGGGGCCGCCGGCCGTCCGCACACCGCCCCGTCCACATCTTGTGGCGTTGCGCGGCGCCCGGCGCA
>CAZOKA010000220.1:0-2025 GCA_964580265.1 uncultured Rhodobacterales bacterium
TGCGCGGCAGCTCTGCCCCCGAGCCGATCATCACCTCGAGATCGATATTCTTTTCATCGGCCTTCAGAAGGTGGATATCTTCCAGTCGGCGTGCAGCGGTTTCGATGCTGAAAGGAGCGTTCTCCAGTTGCATCTTGCCGGCCTCGATCTTTGAAAAATCAAGGATATCGTTCAGGATATTCAGCAAAGATGCGCCAGATTGCCGGATCACTTGCACCATGCGCTGTTGCTCAGGCTCGGTGATCAGGGATTCCAGCAGCTCTGCCATGCCCAGCACCCCGTTCATGGGGGTGCGGATTTCGTGGCTCATCGTGGCGAGGAACTCGGATTTCGTTGCGTTGGCGATCTCGGCTTTCTCGCGAGCGTCGATCAGGCGCGCATGGCTGGTTTCCATCTTCAGGGCCGCGGCCGTCACATGCGAAGCTGTGGCCAGTGCGTCGGTTACCGAAGTACTCCAGCCGGTGAACCGTTCGCGTCTGCCGTTATTGCAAATATCGAAGCCTATGAAACCAACTAGCCGGTCCGCCGCAATCACGGGATAAGCGCATAGGGCCTGAATATCCTGTGGCCCAAGAACTTCGCGTTCTTCTTCTGTCATCTCTTGGGGCGATTCGATGATGACAGGTTCGCCTTTGCTGAACTGTTCCTGCCAGCGGATCAGTCCCATGTCCCTCATATTGATTTCTTGCAATTCAGGATTGCCTATCTGGGGTTTGGAACTCTTGTCGCACCACTCGAATTCCTGGCTGGCGACCCATTCGGACAAGGCGGTATCAGGTGTGATTGGGGGATCGAACCGGAAATAGTAACTGCGGTGCACACCAGACGCGCGCCCAATTTCGGTCAGCATTCGATTGCGCTCCTGCACCCAGTTGCCGCTACCCAGAATCCGCTCTGAAGTACCTGCAATGACCTGCATTATGTGCTGGTGGCGCTTTTGTTCCGTAATATCGATGGCGATGCCGGAAAGCGTAATGGTTTCGCCGTCTTGCGCGCGTTGTGTCACGCGGGCACGTGTCAGCATCCAGATATAGCTACCGCTGGCATGACGAATTCGCACTTCCTGCTCGACCGTGTCCTGTCCGGCAAGAAGCCGAACCGTTTCCTCGCGAACCATCTTTTGATCCTTGGGATGCAGCATGGCCAGAAATTGCTGTCGCGTCATGACGTTCAGGTCACCGAGTTCGTACCCAAGAATCTCGGCCAGTAGATCGTTGGTGAAGATCGCATCCTTGGATATGTCCACGCGGAACGTGACAACCCGTGCACCGTTGATGATGTCGGACAACTGCTGCCTTGTGCGAACGATCTCGGTTATGTCGGTACGCAGACCCACCCGGCCGCCATCTGGGGTGACGTGCTCCAGAACGCGCAGCGTGTGCCCGTTCGCAAGCGGCAATTCGAACGGCTGGCCTGGGTTGCGGTGCGCTTCGATGTGTTCTTCAAGCCACTCCTGTTCCCGGCCGATGGCATTCGCATACTGACCTTTTTCAAGGCCGAGCTTGAGGATATCCTCGAAATGGGCGCCAGGAAGCATCGCAGCACTGCTCTTGGGAAACATTCGGCGGTAGCGTTCATTGCACATTACGAGCCTGTCATCAGCATCATAGTAGACAAAACCGTCAGGCATGGCGTCTATGGCAGTAATGAGCTGTGATTGTGCGCGATGCGCCTCGGCGCGAGCCGCCTCTTGCTGCGTGACATCCCAGACCATGGCGACCAGCACGGCGCGCTTGTTGTCGTCCATCTTCTGTAGTCGGACCTCGACAGGATAGTGGCTGCCGTCCCTCCGGCGGTGGCGTGTTTGAAAGGTAACAACCTTCTTGCGATTTTCGCGCAGCGGAGCGATCAGGCCTTCGAAGTCTTCAAGCGATAGGTCGGGCTTGATATCAACCGGCGTCATGGCGGTAAGCTCTTGTAATGTATAGCCAAGATTGCTGCGCGCGCCGCGGTTGACTTCGATAAATCGTAGTGTCTGCGCGTCGAAAACATAGACTTCGTTCAGGCTATCCTCGATCATGCGGC
>CAZOKA010000220.1:2125-4567 GCA_964580265.1 uncultured Rhodobacterales bacterium
AGTGTCTGCGCGTCGAAAACATAGACTTCGTTCAGGCTATCCTCGATCATGCGGCCTAGCCTGGCGGCTCGGGCCTGCTCGGCCTCTGCCTGCCTATGCGCGGTCGTATCGTTGAGTTGGATCGCCCAGCCCATGACATCGCCACTGCGCCCCATCGGCCGGTAGATGGGGATAACGTCGATGTCGAAGCTGCGCCCCTGCCATGTCAACTCGTCCATCTCGGGCAAGGCGCCTGTTTCAAGTACCTCGTGCGCCACGAACCCGATCTGCGGCCATGCCCGGATGTTGCTTCCAACCACCTTGTGACCATCGGTCAAAACGCGCTCAACCGCCGGGTTGGCGCTGGTGACGTTACCTTGGGTATCGAACACGATCATGGGGTTGTCGGTTTCGAAGAACAGCATCTCGCGGGCAACGCCCCCGAGGTTGAAAACCTGGCCGGACAACACGACCCTTCCCATCACCACAAGCCATATAGCAAAGGTGAATGGGGTTGGATCGAAACCGAACAAGGTAACGCCGAACAGGACATATGAAAGGTCGGCCGCTATCGGGATTGCTGTTGCCAAGGTGAGGTTAACGAAGGCTGAGCGATAGCTGGGATGCGTTTGAAACAGACAGTAAACCACGACACCGAACGCGGTGCCCATGAATCCGTAAAGATACAGTGCAGCAAGGTAGAACAGCGGTCCGTGATCGTATACCGCGGTGATCCTTTCGCCATACGGCTCAAGCCGGGTGGCCTCTCCATAGAACAGGCCATGCCAGGGATTGGTAAGCGCCAGCGCGGTCAGGATCACCGGCCCGGCGATCAGCGCGGCACGGCGCCAGGGGCTGTGCGTGGTGTCCTTGCCAAAGGAATAATCCATCAGGAACAGCGCCCAGCCAGTTGCCGTCAGCGCGATGCCCGGCCAAGCGGCCTTGGCCCAAAAAACCTTTAGAGGCAATGAGTTGGCGCTCATTTCAAGGGCGGCCGCCGCGAGCCAGAGCAGCAGACCACCCATGGCGGCGAGGAAAAACAACCGTCCTGGAAAACGGTGTTGGCGGCTGACCCAGATAGCCGTGATCAGTACGCCGGTCCATATGACTAGCGCAAAGATGACGGGAGCTTGCATAAGTGGGGTGAGTGTGGATTCTGACAAACTATGCTTCTTCGATTTCTACCCCAACGTGAAAACTATAACGTCTTCAAAGCAAAAGGCAATCGCAAGAAACGGCGCGCGCGGTACTTCTGTTCAAGCGGGAAATTCCGGGCGTTTTTGGGCGGGGCTGTGTCGTGCCTGTGCGCTGTGTTCACGATTGGCGATTTGCCCGGAACGGAGGTTTCGGGCCCTGAACCTGCGATTCGCTGCTGGGAATGTCCGGGGCCGTGACAGTGACGTTCCGTCGCTGGCTGGTCGGGGGTGCGTCCGGCGGCGTGATCTGCTTTGCTGATACCCGGACAGGCAGGGAGGAAGACGATGCCGAAGGTGCTGTATGAAACGGATGGCCGGATCGCACGGATCACGCTGAACCGGCCCGAAGTGATGAACGCGATTGACGATGAACTGCCGGTGCTGCTGGAGCAGGCGGTGCAGCGGGCCGATGACGACCCGGCGATTCACGTGATGGTTCTGTCGGGCGCCGGGCGCGGGTTTTGCGCGGGCTATGACCTGACCTATTACGCCGAGGGCAACGGCAGCGGAGAGGTGACGCAGCCGATGCCGTGGGATCCGATCAAGGACTACAAGTTCATGTGGCGCAACACGCAGGCGTTCATGTCGCTGTGGCGCGCGATGAAGCCGGTGATCTGCAAGGTGCATGGTTTTGCCGTGGCGGGCGGATCGGATATCGCGCTGTGCGCCGATCTGACGTTCATGGGCGAGGAGGCGCAGATCGGTTACATGCCGGCGCGCGTCTGGGGCTGCCCGACGACGGCGATGTGGGTGTACCGGCTGGGCGCCGAGCGGGCCAAGCGGATGCTGTTCACCGGAGACAAGATCACCGGGCGCGAGGCCGCCGATATGGGCCTGGTCCTGAAGGCGGTGCCCGATGACGCGCTGGATGACGCCGTGGAGGAGATGGCGCAGCGCATGGCAAGCGTGCCGATCAACCAGTTGGCGATGCAGAAGATGGTGATCAACCAGGCGATGGAGCAGACCATGCAGACCACGCAGCGCCTGGCCACGGTGTTCGACGGCATTACCCGCCATTCGCCCGAGGGTATCCATTTCAAGGAACGCGCCGAGGCGGTTGGATGGAAGCAGGCGGTGGAGGAGCGCGACAGCGGCACCTGGGACTGGACGGCGAACGGCCCGCTGCCGGGGGCCAACCGCTGAAGTTCAGCACCAGATGCAAGGGGCCGGGTGCGGTGGGCCGGTGACGGCCTGTTGCGGACGTTGAGGTTTGGCCCCAATGCGCGGAATAAAGGCGCGGAACGCGCCGCCGCGCAGCGCCCGACCG
>CAZOKA010000221.1:0-4513 GCA_964580265.1 uncultured Rhodobacterales bacterium
GGACTTCGCCGCGCGCCATGGCGGCCACGTGGCACGGCTTGCCGACATACCCGATGCGGCGGCACTGGCCCCGGTGGCAACAGACGAGCCCGCGCAGATTGGCAACGATGACGCACAGGGCTATGCCGAACGCCTGCGCGCGCTGTCACGCGGGGCGGCGGGCAACTGAGATGACCCAACCCATCCACCGCCGCGCGCTGTTGCTGGCCGCCGCCGCCCTTGCATCGCTGCCCGGTGCGGCGCTGGCCTCGCCCGCGCTGCGCACATGGCGCGGCACCGCCATGGGGGCCGGCGCGCGGATCATGTTGGCACATCGCGAGGCCGACGCCCTGATCGCCCGTGCGCGGGCCGAGATCGACCGGCTCGAGGATGTCTTCAGCCTCTATCGCGCGGACTCGGCGCTGTCGCGTCTCAACCGCGAGGGGGAGCTGACCGCACCGCCATTCGAGCTGTTGGAATGCCTGTCGCTTTGCGCACGGGTCCATACCGCCAGCGGCGGGCGGTTTGATCCCAGCGTGCAACCCCTCTGGGCGCTTTATGCACAGGCACACAGCGCCGGACGCGCCCCTACCGACAACCAGATCGGCGCGGCGCTGGCGCGGGTCGGCTGGGACGGGGTACGCTATGACAGCGCCGCGGTGCGACTGCGCCCTGGCATGGCGCTGACCCTGAACGGCGTGGCGCAAGGATATGCCGCCGACCGCGTTGCAACGCTGTTGCGGCACGCGGGAGTGGAACGCGCCCTGATCGACACTGGCGAGATCCACGCCTTGGGCGCCCCCGAGGGGCGTAAAGGCTGGCCCGTGACGGTCAAGGACGGCCCCGAGATCACCCTCTCCGACCGGGGATTGGCCACATCATCGCCGCTTGGCACGGTGTTCGACGCGGGCGGCAAGGTGGGTCATATCCTGACCCCCGACACCGGGCTGCCGGTGGCGGCACGCTGGCGCACGATCAGCATCAGCGCCCCTCGCGCCGCGGTGGCCGACGCGCTGTCCACCGCGGGGGCGATGATGCCGGATCGGGCGGCGCTTGACGCGCTGATCGCGAAATTCCGGGGGGCACGGATCGAAGCGGCCCTGCCGACATGAGCCAAGCCGGCTGCGGACCGCGCACGGGGCTTCATCTTGCCAAAAATACTCCCGCCGGAGGCGCCCCGCCCCTCAGCGCGGGCGCAGGCGCAGGCGAATACCGTCGCGCGAACGCACCGTTAGCTGCGCCTGGGGCACCGGCTCGTCGCCCTCGATCCGTTCAAGGCGGAACGCCCGCACCAGCATCGCCAAGAGCAGCGGCCCCTCGGCCATCGCGAACCCGGCACCGGGGCAGACGCGCGGGCCGGCGGAGAAGGGGATGTACGCGTCGCGCAGGCATTTCTTTCCGTTCTCCGTGGCAAAGCGGCCGGGGTCGAATTCATCGGGCCGGTCCCACAGGCGGGTGTGGCGGTGCAGGTGCCAGGGGCTGACGATCACCTGCGCGCCGGGGCAGACTTCGCGGCCCCGGAACTGCTCGGGCTTCACAGCCTCGCGCACGTACATCGGCACCGGCGGGTAAAGGCGCATCGTCTCGCGGAACACGGCGCGGGCCTGGGGCAGTTTCGACAGGGTCGAGAAATAGATGCGATCGGGGTCGATGGCCGCCTGCGCCTCCTCCGCGAGGCGATCCTGCCAGTCGGGGTAGAGCGCCAGCAGGTAGAGCGCCCACGCCAGCGCCGAGGCCGAGGTTTCATGCCCGGCGAGAAAGAAGATCGCGACCTGGTCGGCCATCTCGGAAGTGTCGAATGTCTCGCCCGTTTCGGGGTCCGGGGTGGTCATGATCTTGGTTGCCAGGTCATCGGGTGCGGTGCCCGCCTTCAGCGCGGCGGCGCGTTCGGATGTCAGCCGGGTGATGGCGTTGCGGATGGTGCGGGCGGTGGCGCGGGTGCGTCGGGAATGGAGCCGCGGCATCCAGCCGGGCAGCGGCAGCAGCGCCCCGATATTGAGCAGCGGCTGCGCCTTTTGATGGGCACGGAAGGCGGCGAAGACGCCGGCGGCAAGCTCGTGCTCGATCGGGATGGAAAACAGGGTGCGGAAGATCACGTCGGCGGCGGCGTGGCTGGTTTGGGCCTCGATCTCGACGGGGCGGCCGTCGGCCAGGGGGGTGAGGCGGGCGGTCATCGCCTGCCCCGCGTCCCACATGGCGGGGAAAGTGTCGCGCAGGCGGCCGCCCTCGAAGGCGGGGTCGATAATGCGGCGCTGGCGGGCCCAGGTGGCGCCGTTGGTGATGAAAACCGAGTTGCCAAGCAGCGGCGTCAGTCCCTCGCGGATGCGGCGGGATTTGGGAAAATCGGCCGGGCGGCGGCGCAGGACGAGGTCCACCAGCTCGGGATCGTTGCACATGAAAGAGCGGAAAAAGGGCGTTCGAAACTCGGCCATCCAGGCCCGGTAAAGGCGGGCGGGCTGGGCCGAGAGGATGTCGCGGCGAAACAGCCGGGCGTAGCGCCAGAGGGTCACCTTGTCAGGCCGCGCGGCCGGTTTCGGCGGCAGGGGGCGGGGCGGCGATGGTGGGGTGTCGTCGGGCATCGGGATGGTCCTGTGAGGGCGGGCGCGCCGCCGGGGCAGCATGCCCAGTCCGCGCCCGGAACGTCAAGCGTGGGGGGTATGAAATGCGCGTGTCCCACTGTGGGTATAAAATGCTAACTATCTATTTTTAATATATTATACGACACATAGACGCGCCCTTTTGAATAGTCACCCCTCGCCCGTCCAGCCGGTTGCACGCGGTGTGCCGGGCAGGCGCAACTGATCAACGGCGCGCGCGGCGATCTGGTCGGTCGCTGCCTCAAGGCTGGACGGGGCAAGGTACCACGCGGGCACCGGCGGCATTACCGTGGCGCCCATTTCGGTCGCCGCGGTCATGTTGCGCAGGTGCGCCAGTGTCAGCGGCGCCTCGCGCGCCAACAGGATCAGCGGGCGCCGTTCCTTGAGCTGCACGCCCGCCGCGCGGGTCAGCAGGTTGTCATCAAGCCCGTGCGCCACCGCCGCGAGCGTGCGCATCGAGCAGGGCGCGACGATCATCCCGGCCAGCGGCGCGGAGCCGGAGGCGATTTCGGCCCCGACATCGGACGACGGATGCACATGCGCGGCCATAGCGCGCAGGCGGTCCGCCGCGCCGGCGCCGCATTCGGCGGCCAGCGTGCGTTCGCCCGCCGTACTGACTACCAGTTCGATCCGTACGCCCATTTCCGCAAGGTGCCGCGCCGCCGACAGGCCAAGCGCCGCGCCCGACGCGCCCGAGATGCCAAGGATCACCCGCGCGCTCATGCCAGCCCCGCCCGCGCCAGAAGATCGGCGGCAAAGCTGTCGGCCTCGGGGGGCATGGTCATGACCGCGCCCCAGTCGCGCCCCGTCTCGGCGCCGATCTTGGTGGTGGCGTCGATCCCCAGCTTGCCCGCCAGCCCCGCCTGCGGCGAGGCGAAATCGAGATAATCCATCGGCGTGTTTTCAAGGATCGTGACATCGCGGCCCGGGTCCATGCGCGTGGCCATCGCCCACGCGACATCATCCCAATTGCGCGGGTCAATGTCGTCGTCGACCACGACGATCATCTTGGTATAGCTGAACTGCGCCAGCATCCCCCACAGCGCCATCATCACGCGCCGCGCCTGCCCCGGATAGCGTTTGTCGATACTGACAACCGCGATGCGGTAGGAACAGGCCGCCGGCGGCAGCCACAGATCGCGGATCTCGGGGATCTGTGCGCGGATCACCGGCAGGGCCAGGTCGTTGAACACCTCGCCGATAACCGATGGCTCGTCCGGGGGACGGCCGGTGTGGGTGGACAGGTAGAGCGGATCGCGCCGGTGCGTGAGCGCCGAGACGCGCATGACCGGGAACGGCTCGGCCGCGTTGTAATAGCCGGTATGATCGCCGAACGGGCCTTCGGGGGCGGTATCACCGGGGTGTATCCACCCCTCGATCACCATCTCGGCCTGCGCGGGCACCAGCAGCGGCACCGTACGCGCCGGAACAAGCTCGGCCCGCGCGCCGCGCAGCACGCCCGAGAAGGTCAACTCGGACACCGTCTCGGGCAGCGGCAGCGCGGCCGCCAGCAGCGTGGCGGGATCGGCGCCAAGGGCGATGGCGACCGGCATCGCCTGCCCGGCGCGCGCCCATGTACGGTGATGCGCCGCGCCGCCCCGGTGCGCCAGCCAGCGCAGGATGACGCGGCCACCATCGAGCACCTGGGCGCGGTAGACGCCCGCGTTATAGGCATGAACGGCGTCTGCCGCGCTATCATATGGGCGGGTCATCACCACCGGCCACGTGATCAGCGGCCCGGCGTCACCGGGCCAGCAGGTTTGCACCGGCAGGCGGGTCAGGTCGGGGGTTTCGCTGATCACCTCGTGCACCGGGGCGGACCGGGCGATGCGGGGGCGGGTGTGCAGCGCCGCGCGCAGCATCGGCCAGCGCGACAGCGCGTCGCGCATGCCGGTGACCGGCGCGGGGGCGCGTAGCGCGGCCAGGAATTCGCCCAG
>CAZOKA010000222.1:0-4480 GCA_964580265.1 uncultured Rhodobacterales bacterium
CCCGGACCAGACGGCGTTCGCGGATCTGTCCGAGGCGGTCTCGGAGCATTGGACCTCTGCGCATCGCCTGGAGGGCTGCGCGGCGATCCATCTGCGTTTCAAATATGACGCGGATGCCTTCCCCGGCGGCATTCCGAGCATCTCCGCCGACATCATGGGCAAGGACGACATCCTGGATCCGCGCACGGGCGTGCGGGGTTATAGCGAGAATGCCGCGCTTTGCGTGGCCGACTACATGGCCGATCCGGTGTTCGGGCTGGGGGCTGGTATCGGGTTTGAGGACGGGATCGAGACCGAAAGCCTGGTCGAGGCGGCCAATATCTGCGCGGAAGCGGTGCCGCTGGCCGCGGGCGGCAGCGAGCCGCGCTACAGCTGCAACGGCGTTGTCACGCTCGACCAGACACCGCAGACCATCATCGAGGCGATGCTGACGGCGATGGCGGGGCGCTGCGTCTGGCAAGGCGGCGCCTGGCGTCTCCACGCCGGCGCCTACCGGGGGCCGGATGTGACGCTTGGCGCCGACGATCTGCGCGAGGGCGGGATTGCGCTCACCACGCGGCAAAGCCGGGCCACCAGCTTCAACGGGGTGCGCGGGCAGTTCATCAGCCCGGACAACGACTGGCAGCCCGATGACTTCCCGGCCTATGCCTCGCCCGCCTATGTCGCGGAGGATGGCGGCACGCCGGTGTGGCGGGATATCTCGCTGCCGTTTACCATCTCGCCTTGGGCGGCGCAGCGCATTGCCAGGATCGAGCTGGAGCGCGCGCGGCGCCAGCAGGTGGTCAAATGGTCGGGCAAGCTCAGCGCCTGGAAGGCGGCGGCCGGCGATACGGTCACGCTGGATTACGCACGTTGGGGCTTTGCGGGCAAACCCTTCGAGGTGCAGTCCGCGCGGCTTGATCTGAGCGCCGTGGGCGACGGCGTCATGCTGGTGCCGGAGCTGATCCTGCGCGAGACCTCGCCGCTGGTCTATGACTGGGATGTCAGCGAGGAACAGATCTACGCGGCCGCGCCGCGCACCACATTGCCCTCGGCGTACCGCACGGCGGCGCCGGGCACACCGGAGATCTCGGAAGCGCTCTACATCACCCGCGATGGCGGCGGCGCCAAGGTGTTGATCACGGCCGCCTGGGCGCCGGCCCCGTCGGCCTTTGTTGCAAGCTACCAGATCGAGGCGCGCCGCGACGGCGGGGCCTGGCTCGAGTATGGCCGCCAGGCAGGCACGACCCTGGAGATCCGCGACGCCAGCCCCGGCCAGTGGGAGATCCGCGTCAAGGCGGTGTCCGCGCTTGGCGTGTCGTCGGAGTGGCGCGCGCGCACGGCCGAGATCCTGGGGCTCACCGCGCCGCCGGTGGCGCTTGAGGACGTGACGCTGCAAACGGCCGGCGGGCTCGCGATCCTCAAATGGGCGCGGGCCCGTGATCCCGATGTGCGAGTGGCGGGCAATATCGTCATTCGCCACAGCCCCGAGGCCAGCCCCGCATGGGCCAACAGCTATTCCATGGACCGGGTGGCGGGCTCCGAGGCGATCGCGGTGGTGCCGCTCAAGCCCGGCGCCTATCTGCTGCGCGCCGAGGACAGCGGCGGCCGGCTGGGGCCGGTGAGCACGATCTCGACCAAGGGCACGCAGGCGCTGGCCTTTGCGGCGGTGGCGCGCCTGCAGGCCGATGGCACCTTCCCGGGCACCAAGACGGATCTGGTGGTCGAGGGCGCGACGCTGCGCCTGGCGACGACCGTCGATGGCAGCGGCGTGCCTTTCGTGCCGCAACCCGAGGGGCTCTACGCCTTCGGGGCGGGGCTCGATTTTGGCGCGGTTCGCCGGATCCGTCTGCGCAGCGAGATCAGCCTGGCGGTGCTGGCGCTGCTTGACAGGATCGATGCGCGCCTGGAGCCGATCGACACCTGGGCGGATTTTGACGGCACCGATGGTGCGGAGGTGGATGTGGTGGTGGAGATCCGTGAGACGGATGACGATCCATCGGGCACGCCGGTCTGGTCGGCCTGGGGCCGGGTGGACAATCACGAAATCGAGGCGCGGGCGGTTGAGGCGCGCGCCTGGCTGCGCACGGCGGACCGGGCCTTCACGCCGGTGGTCTCGCGGCTGCGGCTGCATGCGGACGAGGTGGCCTGATGGCTCAGACAGACAGTTACGTGCTGACCAATGACGCAGGCCTTGCGGTGCGCCAGCGCCTCAACGAGATCCTGGCCGCGCTGCACTCCTCCAATGCGGGGGCCACGGCGCCGACGCACACGCGTCCGGGCATGATCTGGTTTGATACCAGCCAGAGCCCGCCGGTGCTCAGGATCCGCGATGCCACCGATACCGGCTGGGAGGCGCTGCTCGATGGCGGCAGCTACTGAGGACCGCGGCGTGTCCGAGACCGGCCCCGCAAACAAAATGAGGTCGCGCATGGATGACGGCAGCTTTATCGAAACCATCAACGCGCTGTTTGGCGGGGCCATCACCACGCTGATCGGCGCCTTCACGGGGCGGCTGATGTATCACTCGGGCGAGGTCAGTCTGGGGCGGCGGCGCTTCTTCGGCCGCGAGCTCTTGTGGGAAGTGCCCGTCGCAATCGGCATGGCAATCATCGGTGAAGCCCTCGCCAGCCATCTCGGCCTCGCCCAACCGGTCAGCACCGGGCTGGTGGCTACGCTGGCCTATCTCGGCCCGCGCGGCGCCGAGGCTGCGATCTGCGCCTGGCTCAGGCGCAGGAAGTAGTCAACGGCTTGAAAGCAGATTCTCAGGTCACATCTGGTATACGCAAAGATGCATCAAAACGAGCGCAGGGTGGATAGTGCGATGAAGAATATCGAACAGATTCTGGCAGAGCTTGAGCAGGCCGCCGACCCGGAACAGGCAATCAAGGCCCTGGTGCTGGCCGAGGGCGGCACCTGGGTCGATCCGGATGGCACGCCCGGCATTGTGGAAATCCAGCTGGCAGGTTTGCGAGGGATTGGACCCTCTGTGGCAGCAGCAGTGGATGATTGGATGCAGCAAGCCAGAACACCCCATCATGCGGAGCACGAACGCTTCGCCTGAACAGCCCGGCCGGTCTGGCGGCGCTGAACACACAAAAACAAGCACATCGGCACGCCGTCCCTTCGGGGCGGCTTTTTGCTTTGCATGGAGGCACGCAATGACCGCTTTTGAAATCGCCCGGAGCTATATCGGGACCACAGAGGCCCCGGGGCCGGTCAACAATCCCGACATCATGGATATGTACAGCTCGGTCGGTCATGACTGGGTGGAGCATGACAGCGTGGCCTGGTGTGCCGCCTTCGTGGGGCATTGCCTCGAACAGGCCGGCCTGCGCTCGACCCGGCGGCTGACCGCGCGCTCCTATCTCGACTGGGGCCTGCCGGTAGACCTGGACGACGCGCAGGAGGGTGACATCGTCGTGTTCTGGCGCGGTCGCCGCGACGGGTGGCAGGGCCATGTCGGCTTCTTCGTGGCGCGCGCCGGCGCCAGCATCGAGGTGCTCGGTGGCAATCAGGCCGATGCGGTGACCATCAGGCGCTATGCCAGGGCGAAACTGCTCGGCGTGCGCCGGGCGGGCAATGTGGCTCCGGCCGTGACCCTGTCGGTCCGCGAGGCGCAGGCGCGCCTGCGCGCGCTCGGCTACCACGAGGTCGGCGTCAGCGACGGCATTGTGGGCCCGCGCACCCGCGGGGCGCTCCTCGCGTTCCGCGATGACGCGGGCCTGCCGCCGCGCCCGGTGATCGATGTGGCGCTGACCGAGGCGCTGGCGCGCGCGGCCCCGCGCGAGATCGCGCCCGCGCGCTCCAAAGGCATGCCCGAGAACAGCCGCATCGTGACGGCGGCCAACGCCCAGATCGGCCTTGGTCTGATCGGTGCGGCCGGATCGGTCGGCACCCAAATCGCCCCGGCGGTCGCGCAGGCCGAGGGGGCGCAAACGCTCGCGGTGCGCGCGCTGGCCCTGCTCGGGCTCGATGGCGCGGTGTCCGCAGCCCTGCCGTGGATCGGCGCGGCCGTGTTCATCGGCGTGATCCTCTACGCCGTCAAGGCTCGCACCGCGCGGATCGAGGACCATCGCACCGGGCGGACGCCCTGATGTGGAAGCTCGTCCTCTCGATCTGCGTGGCCGCGCCCGATGGCCCGGCCTGCGTCTCCGGCTTCCATCCAGCCGCGATGGCCAGCTTCGCGGCCTGCGCGGACGCGGCGGTCGTCACCACAGACGGCATGCGCGCCGCCGCGCAGCGCGAGGAGATCGAGGTGCTGTCCCTCAATACGCGGTGCGTCCCGCTCAACGCCATGTGGACCCATAAAGGGAGCCTGCAATGATCCCCGTCCTGACGGCCGTGCTGTCCGGTCTTGGTCGGCGTGCTGCCCTGTGGGGCGCGCTGGCGCTTGCGGTGGTCGCGGCGCTGTGGATCGCGTCCCGCCGCGGCCGCCGCGCGGCGCAGGCCGCGTTCATCATCCGCCGGGCCGATGCCCGCATCCGCGCCATGCAGACCG
>CAZOKA010000223.1:0-4461 GCA_964580265.1 uncultured Rhodobacterales bacterium
CGAATTCGTCCAGGAACGGGTAACGCGCCTGCGCGAGGCGAAAGGTTTCAATACCAAAATTCGACAGCGCCATGACCGGCACACCCCTACGGCGCAGTGCCTGCAACAAGCGCACGGAATGCGGAATGGCAGGCCCGGCCATGTCTATCCAATGATCGTGCCACATCCGGATCTCATCGGCCAGATGGGGCGTGCGTGCAGCCAGATCGGCAATGGTTTCATCCAGTGACGCACCGCTATCGACTTTATCGTTGGCGCCGTGCAAATCAACTTCGGCAAACAGGCGGCGGCGGCGCTCGGGTCCAATATGACGATCGAAGAACCGTTCAGGTTGCCATTCGATCAATACATTGCCGATGTCGAATACCACTGCCTTGGCCGTCATCGCCTGTCTCCCGAAGCGACTCGGGCCGCCGCGCGCAATTCGCGCTCCAGTGCGTCGAGGAATCGCGAGCGATCCGCCTTGGTGAACCCCTTGCCACCGCCTTGGCGAAACGGATCGGCAGCGCGCATGTCAGCCATCAGGTCACGCGTGGCCAGCACGTTACCGATATTGGCATTGGTCAGCGCCTCGCCATTGTGCTTGAGTACGCGCGCCCCCGCTGCCACGCATTTTGCGGCCAAAGGAATGTCGCCGGTGATCACCACGTCGCCCGGACCGGCGCGCTCGGCGATCCACATATCCGCCACGTCGGGGCCATCGGGTACGATGACGGTTTCAACCAGTGGATTCGCCGAGGGACGCAATCCGCCATTGGACACGACGAACAGCCGCACCCCGTGCCGCGTGGCCACGCGCTCGGCCTCGGCCTTGACCGGGCAGGCATCGGCATCAAGGTAGATCACGCGTAAAGCGCCTCGGCATGGAAGGTCACATGATCCTCCATGAAGGTGGAGACGAAGAAGTAGCTGTGGTCATACCCCGGTTGCAGCCTCAGCGTGGCATTCACCCTGCGCGCAATTGCCGCCTCGGCCAGAGCCTCGGGGCGCAGCATATCAATGAACTGGTCTGTGGTGCCGGTGTCGGTCAACAGGGGAATATCCAGCCCCTTGTCGCGCATCATCAGCGTCGCATCATGCGGGGCCCACGCGGCTTGATCCTCGCCTAGGTAAGCTGCCAACTGCTTGCGGCCCCACTCCGATGCGGAGGGGTTGCAGATGGGTGCAAAGGCCGACACCGAGCGGAACCGCCCAGGCAAGCCCATGGCGAGCGTCAATGCCCCGTGCCCACCCATGGAATGGCCAGTGATAGATTGGCGCTCGGCATCAATCGGAAAGTCGCGGGCCAAAAGGGCGGGCAATTCTTCGGCCACGTAGTCCCACATACGGAAATGCGGCGCCCACGGCTCTTGCGTTGCATTCACGTAGAACCCCGCACCCTGACCCAGATCATAGGCATCGTCATCGGCCACCCCTTCGCCCCGCGGCGAGGTATCGGGGAAGATCAGCGCGATACCCTGCTCGGCCGCCCAGCCCTGAGCGCCTGCCTTGACCATCGCGTTTTCATGGGTGCAAGTAAGCCCCGACAGATACCAGAGCACCGGCACCGGCCCGTCCTGCGCCTCTTGCGGCAGGAACAGACCGAAGGTCATGTCGCAACCGGTTGCGTCTGAGGCATGCTTGTAAACGCCTTGCACACCACCAAAGCAGCGGTTCTCGGATAGGGTTTCCATCAGGTCTCTCCTTCAAAGGCGGTCATGATTTCACTCAGCGGTTTCTTTTTCTTGGCGACGGCCGGCACGGTAGCATTCCCGGCCGGGTGCCCCACGGCCAGGATCATCACCGGCTTCTCGTTCTCCGGCCGACTACAAAGATCATTGAGAAAGCGCATCGGGTTGGGGGTATGCGTAAGGCATGACAGCCCCGCAGTGTGCAGCGCGGTTATCAGCATCCCCGTGGCGATGCCCACGCTTTCAGGAACGTAGTAGTGTTTGACCCGCGCCCCATCCCGCCAGCCCCAGCGTTGCGCGAAGACCACGATCAACCACGGCGCGACGGTCAGGTGCGGCTTGGCGGCATCCGTTCCTATCGGTTCCAGCGCGGCAAGCCATTCATCCCCGCCGCCACCTGCATAGAATTTTTCCTCTTCCTGCTCGGCCGCTTCGCGAATTTGCGCTTTCATTTCCGGGTCCGAGATCGCAACGAAATGCCAAGGCTGTTGATTTGCGCCCGACGGCGCCGTGCCCGCCGCAGAGATACATGCGTCAATTACCGCGCGCGTGACAGGTCGATCCGAGTAATCACGGATGCTGTGACGTGTTTTCATCAAGTCGAAGAAACGCTCCGCCTCCTGCAACATCTCGTCATCGCTGATTTCACGCCGATCAGGTAGCGGCAACGCTCTATACACTGGTTTGTTCTGTCCCATTTCATTCCCGCCGATCGCGTACTGATCATCGCTAACTCAGGGTAGCGCATCCGGCAAGATCAGAGCATGGAAACCCAGCCGATCACAACCGAGACGGTCAGGATGCTAAATGCAGTCGATATCAGGATGGAGGCAGACACGCGATGCGGCGCAATCCCGTAGTGCTGGGCCAGGATATAGACGTTACCCGCCACCGGCAGGCTGGCAGCGGCAATCATCACGCCCGCCGCATAGGGTTCGACCGGGAACAACACCAGCGCTGCAAAAGCCACGAATGCGGGGTGCAACACCAACTTGGAGAACGAAAGCCAGCCCGCCACGGCGACACGTTCGGCCGATTTCGACGCCAGCGACGCACCGATGGCAAACAGCGCGCCTGGCGTCGCCGCGGCGCCCAAGAGAACGACAAACTCGTTGAGCGGCCCGGGAATCGGAATGCTGAGTCCGGACCATGTCAGGCCAACTGTGATCGAGACAATCATCGGGTTCCTGAGCAGACCCAGACCAACAGTGCGCAGGATGCGCACGGACACGCGGCCATCGCGCGATCCGGTAACCAGAATCACGATAAGACTTCCGAACACGATCAGATCGACAGCCAGAACAAGCATCACCGGGCCGATCGCGGCGTCGCCCAGGAGCATCACCAGCATCGGCACGCCCAGAAAGCCGACATTCCCGACCACGGCACATTGCGCCTCGATCGCGGACTCCTCGACATTGAGACCACGCACAAAGGCCACGATGGTAGCGATCGCATAAACGAAGGCGGTGCCCCAAAGGTATGCAGCAACGAACCGCAGGTCGAACACCTGGGACAGCGACAAGTTGGCCGAGAACCGGAACAGCATCGCCGAAAGGGCGAAATAGAAAACGAACTTGGTCAGCCAGGCGGTCGCCGCTTCGGTAAAGAATCCCGTTCGCCCGGCCCCGTACCCGAGGCCGATGACCGCGAAGAACGGCAATGTCTTGAGCAGAATTTCGATCATCTGCTAGCAGTTACCATGCCGCCAGCGAAGGTCAATTGCCAACACCTTATCAAGGCGCGCTCTGTCACCTGTTTGCACGGGGTCGCTACCCACTGCCGATCAGCACACCGGCTGCGAACACCAGCGCCCCACCTAGCACGACCTGGAACGTCGCCCGCAGGAAAGGCGTCTGCATGAAGCGGTTCTGTATCCAGACGATTGCCCAAAGTTCAATGAAAACAATGGCAAAGGCTATGGTCGTGGCGGTCCAGAAATCGGGGATCAGGTAAGGAAGCGCATGGCCCAGCCCGCCAAGGGTCGTCATAATACCCGAGGCGAACCCGCGCTTGACCGGCGAGCCGCGGCCCGACAGCTCGCCATCGTCTGACGCGGCCTCGGTAAAGCCCATCGAGATGCCCGCGCCAACGGATGCCGCCAGCCCGACAAGGAACGTGGTCCAGGTGTCCTGCGTCGCGAAAGCCGTGGCAAAGATCGGCGCAAGGGTCGAAACGGAGCCATCCATCAACCCCGCAAGCCCTGGCTGCACCCAGGTCAGCACGAACTGGCGATGCGATTTGCGGTCTTCGGCCGCGCGCGCATCTTCATGCAGATGCTTGTCCTCCAGTTGCTCGGCGGTGACCTGATGCCCCGCCTCGGCGGCGGCCAGATCGCCCAGCAGTTTGCGGGTGGGGGCGTGGGAAGTGTGGGCGGCGGCGGTTAGGTAGAAATGCTCGGCATCGCGTTCCATCGCCTCGGCCTCGGCGCGGATGCGGTCGATGCCGAGATTTTCCATTAACCAAACGGGGCGCCTGGCGTAGTATCCGGCTACGTGTTCGCGCCGGATCAGGGGGATGGTTTCGCCGAAACGATCTTTGTGAAGCTCGATCAAGCTTTGACGGTGCGCGTCTTCTTCGCGCGCCATGCCTTCGAACATCCTGGCGGTATCAGGATAGTCGGCGCGCAGCATTTCGGCGTAGCTGCGGTAGATGCGAGCGTCATCCTCTTCGGACGAGATAGCGAGCGCGAGCACCTCTTGTTCATTCAAGTCCTTGAAATGTCGGCGTTGTGTGAAAAAGCGCATGGCGGCCTCATGTTGGAATGATTCCAATATATTTGTTTTCGAAT